>JBFGDP010000095.1:0-8928 GCA_041580575.1 Christiangramia sp. | reverse complement strand
TACAGGATTGCCGCTGGCATCAAAAATGTAATTGTTTCCGGGATCATACCCGGTTCCATTCCAGAAAGGAGCCCAGTCTATACCATCGGGCACATCTTTCGCTGTTAAATTGCCATCAATCTCAAAACGTCCCTCAGGGTCCAGAATAGGAATATATTTCTGGGCAAAAATTGGATTAAATTGAATTAAACAAAAGAAAAGCAACACCAAAATTGGCGCCGTTCCTTTTTTAAATTCTCTTTTCTGAACGCCTGTAATAGTAGTTAATTGGGCAATCAAATAACGGTGTGTAGTTTTCCAAATCATATCAATGATGTTTTTAACCTTGTCTAATAAATTGTACCATCGCCAATAGCGAGTAAAGTGATTTGGGATTGCCTTTGGACATAAGTTTCATAACCAGATATACCGTAGGAAGTATATTAACCCAGTTACAGGTAAATGTTAGATTCGGGGGAATCGTAAAATTGTAGGTAATAGACACCGGTAATTAGAAAAAATTACCATTTAGAAGTGGGGGTGACTTTAAATTGGTGTTCTAGAGAGTAAAATTATTACAAATAAATTGTCCTTCAGATTTAATAGGCTGATATTAGATGAATCAACATCAAATTTCGATAAATAACGCAATTTGTAAAATTCAACTCATTGAATTTGAAGGAAATGGACTCTTAAAAAATGTTAAGTTTGTAGGAATTCACAAAAAATTATAGGGGAAATCCCGTAGTAAGTAACTAAAAAATCACTTATTCGTACAAAATTTTGAAAGCCATTTTAAGGGTAGTCAAAAGATTACTTTTAAGGTGATCATTAATCCCGGTGAATTCGTTAAAAAAGCTATTAAGAATTTGACCGATTTTTTCCGCCTTGACGTTTAATCTTGTAAATTGCATGAAACTATCCAATTAAATGCAAAAGGACCTGACTTCTTACCGAAAATCCTATGAAAAAGGATTATTGCTGGAAACAGATATACCAGATGATCCCTTTGAGCTGTTTCAATCCTGGTTTCAGCTGGCCGATAAAGCAGATACTATAGAAGAAGCGAATGCCATGAGCATAGCCACTACGGGCAGGGATATGAATCCCATCTCACGTATAGTTCTACTAAAAAGCTACAGCAAAAAAGGTTTTATATTTTTTACCAATTATAATTCGCAGAAAGGGAAGGCGTTGAGTGAAAATCCAAAATGCTGTTTGTCTTTCTTTTGGCCATCTCTGGAAAAACAGGTCATTATCCAGGGTGAGGCCTCTAAAATCTCAGATACAGAATCTGAAGTTTATTTTCATTCCAGGCCTCGTGGCAGTCAACTTGGAGCAAAGGCTTCGAACCAAAGCGCTCCCATACCTTCCAGGGAATATCTGGAAGATAGACTTAAGGACCTGGAGGAGAAATTCAAGAATAAAGATATTCCTAAGCCCGAAGACTGGGGAGGTAATATCGTAAAACCATTAAAGATCGGATTCTCGCAGGGAAGAAAGAGCAGGTTGCATGACCGGATCCTTTTCACCCAAAAAGAAGATCAACACTGGAAAATAGAAAGACTAGCACCATAAGATATGAAAAGATTAGTTTTAGTAAGACATGGGAAATCTTCCTGGGATAATGATCTTCCAGATCATAAAAGACCCTTAAAGAAACGAGCTTATAACGACGCCGAAGTTGTTATACATGCTTTTCAGAATTTGTATCAAGCCGGGGCGACGCTATGGAGCAGTCACGCGGTACGTGCACACGAAACTGCTAAAATGTTTAAAGAGAAACTTAAGGTGCCAGACAGTGAATTTCTCGTCAAAGAAGAACTTTATACTTTTAATCAAAATGACCTGTTATCGGTCATCTTATCATGTCCAGATTCTATAGATAAACTTATGGTTTTTGGTCATAATCCGGCTATGACCATCCTGGTGAATTCTTTAGGTGACAAGAAAATAGATAATCTTCCTACCACCGGTCTATGTGTAATAGATTTCCCGGTTGATTCCTGGAAAGATATTCGAAAGGGCAAAACCATACTAACCTTATTGCCTAAAAATCTCCGATAAATCTTTATGGCCGAAAAACGTTATATAAACAGAGAATTGAGCTGGCTGTCTTTTAATGCCAGAGTTTTACAGGAAGCCGCAGATGAGACGGTTCCCTTGATCGAAAGACTCAGATTTCTGGGGATTTTTTCAAATAACCTGGATGAATTCTTTAAAGTAAGATATGCCACCGTGAAGCGTATCGATCTGGCCGGTAAAGCCGGAAAAAAAGTACTTGGTGGTATTAAAGCCAATAAATTACTGGAAGAGATCACCAAAATCGTGATAGATCAGCAGTCTGAAAGTTTAAAGATCCTGGATGATATTCAAACTAAATTGAAGTCTCATAACATCCATGTGATCAATGAAGATGAGGTAACACAAAGCCAGAAGGAATTCATTAAGAATTTTTTCCTAAGCAAGGTGAGTCCGGCATTGGTTACTATTATTCTGAATGATCTTCCGGAAATGCCTTCTCTTAAAGATAGTGCAGCATACCTGGCGGTGAAGATGGTGATGAGTGAAGATAAAGAACCTGTACCGGGACTTCCGAAAGTTATTGGCCGAAAAGTGAATGAAAAAAGATATGTACTTATCGAGATCCCCAGGAATATTGAAAGATTTGTAGTGCTTCCCGAAGAAAATGGAAAGCAATATGTGATTTTACTGGATGATCTAATAAGGCATAACCTTAATACTATCTTCAATATTTTCAACTATGAAAGTCTTTCTGCACATATGATCAAGATCACCAGAGATGCAGAGCTGGACCTGGATAGTGACCTTAGTAAAAGCTTTATCGAAAAGATCTCAGATAGTGTAAAAGACAGGATTAAAGGAGACCCGGTTAGATTCGTCTATGACAAAAATATTGATACAGATACGCTGACATATTTGATGAATAAAATGGGAATCGATGCCACAGACAGTATAATTCCCGGTGGCCGGTATCATAATCGCAGAGACTATATGGATTTTCCGAGCCTGGGAGGGCCAGAACTGCAATATGAAGTTAGAGAACCTTTACCTATACCCGGACTGATCTTACAAACCAGTGTTTTAAAAGGGATCGCCGATAAGGATTATTTACTGTATACTCCCTACCAAAGTTTTGCCTACGTGGTTAAATTTTTGCGTGAAGCGGCCCTGGATCCTAAGGTAAAAACTATCAAGATCACCATTTACAGACTGGCAAAAATATCCCATATCGCCAGTTCCTTGATCAATGCGGTCAAGAACGGAAAAAAGGTAACGGTACAGATCGAGTTAAGAGCGCGTTTTGACGAGGTTGCTAATATTCGATATGCCGAGCAAATGCAGGAGGAAGGTGTAAATCTTATATTCGGGGTTCCCGGTTTAAAGGTACATTGTAAGGCCTGCGTTATTGAAAGAGAAGAAGAGGGGAAACTTAAAAGATATGGTTTTATAAGCACCGGGAACTTCAACGAAAATACTTCCAGGGTTTATACAGATTATACATTATTCACTGCCGATCCTGAGATTCTGAAAGAAGTGAATATGGTTTTTGACTTTTTTGAAACCAATTATAAGGTGAATAAATATAAACACCTTATTGTTTCACCGCATTATACAAGGAATGTGATCTATAACCTCATTCAAAACGAGATTGATAATGCACGTAATGGGAAACCTTCAGGAATAAGGCTGAAGCTTAATAGTCTGTCAGATAACGGGGTAATAGAAAAGCTCTACACTGCCAGTAAGGCCGGTGTGAAGGTCAAACTGATCGTGAGAGGAATTTGCTGCCTGGTACCGGGCGTTCCGGGACTTAGTGAAAATATTGAAGCTATCAGTATAGTAGATAAATTCCTGGAACATCCAAGAGTGTTCATCTTTGAAAATAACGGGAATAATAAGATCTATATATCTTCGGCAGATTTCATGACGCGAAACCTGGATCAAAGGGTGGAGATTTCGTGCCCTATCTATGATGAGGATATTAAAAAGGAGCTGATTGATACTTTTGAAATCAGCTGGAAGGATAATGTAAAAGCCAGGAATCACTGCAGGGGGATGGAAAATCCATATCGTGAGAGTAAAGGTAAGGTAGTGCGTTCGCAATTCGCGTTATATGATTACTATTTAAGAAAGACAGATATTCAGGAATAAATGATCAAACAAAAAACTTACGCGGCCATAGATATTGGCTCTAATGCCATAAGATTATTAATTTCAACCATTACAGAAAAGGAAGGAATGGAAACTAATTTCCGCAAAACTTCCCTGGTAAGGGTGCCTATTAGACTTGGAGCAGATGTTTTTTTGAAACAAAAAGTTTCTGATAAGAACAGGTTGAGGGTAATCGATACAATGCATGCTTTTAGTTTATTAATGAAATCCCATGGTGTTGAAAAATATAAGGCCTATGCAACTTCGGCCATGAGGGAAGCGAAGAATGCTCTAGAAATCGCCAGGACCGTTAAAGAAAATACAGGGATAGAAATTGAAGTTATAGATGGATCCCACGAAGCGGCGATCATCGCAGCTACAGACCTGCATGCCCTAATACAGAATGACTGTAATTATCTATATGTAGATGTGGGAGGTGGAAGTACGGAGTATACTATGTACAGCAACGGAAAGACAATTGCCTCCAGAAGTTTTAAAGTGGGTACCGTGAGGATGATGGAAGACCTGGTGGAGCATAAGACGTGGGAGGAGATGCAACAGTGGGTAAAAGAGACCACAAGGGATTATAAGGATATAGACCTTATTGGCTCCGGTGGTAACATCAATAATATATTTAAGACAAGTGGAAAAAAGGAAGGCAAACCTTTAAGTCTTAAATACTTGAAGGATTATGATGAGAAACTAAATTCCTATACTTATGAAGAAAGGATCACCGAATTAGATCTAAAGAACGACCGCGCAGATGTGATCATACCCGCCTCCAAGATCTATGTGAACTCTATGAAGTGGGCAAAGGCAAACTGGATCTATGTACCAAAGATCGGTCTGGCAGATGGTATAATTAAATCATTATACAATGAGTCCAGAAGAAGAAAAAGCTCTTAACCGTGAATGCTTTCCTTTTTGCCCAGATCTTTCATGACCTGCGCTTCAAATTCTAACAGCTCCTGCCATTTTTTATCCACGATCTCCCGTTCTCCATATTCCCTGGCAAACTTTAGGAACATTGTATAGTGATTTGCTTCACTAACCATAAGATCTCTATAGAACTTAGCCAGGTCCTGGTCTTCAAGTTCTTCAGAAAGCAACCTGAATCGTTCGCAACTTCTTGCTTCTATCAAGCCGGCAATTAATAGCCGGTGCACCATTTGGGTCACCCTGCTACCACCTTTGGGAAAGAATTCACGTAATTTAAGCACATACTCATCTTTACGATCCCAGCCCATTTTAAATCCCATTTTTAATATCCGGTCATGTACCATTTTAAAATGGCCCATTTCCTCTCTGGCCAGGGCCGTCATAGCCGTGACTAATTCAGAATACTCGGGATAGGTAACTATAAATGAGATCGCCGTAGAGGCTGCCTTTTGTTCGCAATAGGCATGATCTACCAGGATCTCTTCAATGTTTTTTTCAGCGATATCTGCCCATCTTGGATCTGTGGGTAATTTAAGTCCTAACATAACTATACATCTAGATCAAAGGTTGCTCTTAACTTATCTAAAAGTGGATTGGCTTCTTTCAACTTTTCATATTTTTCCTGAGGTGTAAAAGCATATTTTTTTGAGATAACCTCATCCACATGAATATTTAAATTGATATAGGTATTTCTAAGCTTGGCTTTTAAATAAGCCATTAACCTGTTTTCTTCTCTTTCCAGATCGATCTTCATGGTCTCATTTGGAAAGGTTAGATGAATTTCCCTGTTTTGAAGGGTTGGGGTTTGAGATTCGAAAATAGAGGCGAGGATCTTCTCACCTTTGTTCTTTAATTTTTCGGTATAATTCTTCCATTCCCTTACCAGGTCTTCCTCGGTAAATTCATCATCCATTACCTCTTCCACGGGCATCATTGCCTTTTGCTGCTCGGCGAGTTCTTTTTTCTTCCCAATACTTTTAATAGATAGTCCGGAAACTCCTTTTTTGATCTCCGGGAAAGATCTTTTTACAGTTTCTTTTACTTCCACTGGGGAACCATCAGTAACCTGTATATCCTGATTCTCAATAGGTTCTGAGGTAGATGATGTATCAAAGTCCTGAGGGGTTTCAACTACTTCTTGGTGGGTTGCACCTTCCTGCTGAACCGTCGCAATAGTTTTTTCTTCCTCCTGGGTAGTTACTGGGGATGTGGAAGGGTTTTCTTTAGAATAATATGATTCTTCACCATCGTTTGCACAGCTGGAATTTGCCACATTGGGCGAAGGCAATTTTGCTTCTTCGGAAGGAGAGGAGATATCGTGCTCATTCTCCCTTACTAATTCCTTCTGCTCAGATGATATCTTTACTGCATGCTGTTCAAAATTTGCAGCAGGTACTATTTTACGGTCAGCCTTTTTTTTTTCAGTATCAAAGGTTACCGAAGCAAGTTGCATTAAACACAGCTCCACCAACAATCTTTGGTTATGACTGGTTTTATATTTCAGGTCACAGGAATTTGCGAGTTCAATGGCCTCCAGCAGGAATTTATGAGATGTTTTCTGGGATTGCTCAAAATATTTGGCCTTGGTTTGGTCTCCAACTTCCAGCAACGAAATAGTCCTTTGATCCTTGCATACCATAAGGTCTCTGAAATGCGAAGCCAGCCCGGCAATAAAATGATGACCATCAAATCCACTGGACAGGATATCGTTGAATTTTACCAGCAGGTTAGGAATGTCATTATCGAGTATAAGATCTGTTACCTGCATATAGGTATCATAATCTAAAACATTCAGGTTTTCTGTTACGGCCTGCCTGGTTAGATCCTTACCACTAAAGCTTACCACCCGGTCATAGATAGATAAAGCATCTCTCATGGCGCCATCTGCTTTTTGAGCAATAATGTGCAAGGCATCATCTTCTGCATTCACACCTTCCTGCCCGGCTATATGTCCCAGGTAGTTCTTGGCATCTGTTACGGTGATCCTTTTGAAATCAAAGATCTGGCAACGTGATAGAATCGTTGGAATGATCTTATGCTTTTCTGTAGTTGCCAGGATAAAAATAGCATGTTTTGGTGGTTCCTCGAGCGTTTTTAGAAATGCATTAAAAGCCGATTGAGATAACATATGTACCTCATCAATAATATATACTTTATAATTACCAACCTGTGGCGGGATCCTTACCTGGTCAATAAGGTTCCTTATGTCATCTACCGAGTTATTGGAGGCTGCATCGAGCTCGAAAATATTAAATGCAAAATCTTCGTCTGCATCCTGGGTCTCCTTTTGATTGATCATTTTTGCCAGGATTCGAGCGCAGGTGGTTTTTCCCACTCCACGGGGGCCTGTAAACAATAAAGCCTGGGCGAGGTGATTATTGTTAATGGCGTTCGCCAGCGTATTGGTGATAGCCTGCTGGCCAACCACATCCTTAAAAGTTTGCGGCCGGTATTTCCTTGCCGATACTACAAAATGCTCCATCAAAAAGTATTGAACTACAAATATAAAAATCACAGATTTAAAGTCCAGCCACACCGACCTTATTTATGAACAAATACGGGAAGAAATCAACATATTTTAACTTACATTTGCGGGGAAGCAGGCCGCCTTATCGTTCCGACATTTACCGATATTTATCGGGATCGGAGAGGAAAGTCCGGACACCGCAGGGCAGTATAGTGGGTAACGCCCACCGGTCGTGAGATCAGGACCAGTGCAACAGAAAGGATGTACAGGTTAAGCTGTAGTGAAATCAGGTAAACTCTATACGGTGCAATGCCATGTATACCGGCATTTAAGGATCGCCCGTCCGTTGCCGGAGGGTAGGCAGCTAAAAATTGGTGGCAACACTAATTTCAGATAAATGATAAGGAGCCCGATCAATTATCGGGTTACAGAATCCGGCTTACAGGCCTGCTTTTTTTTTATTTCCCAACCTCTTTATATACTCTTACATAGTCTATCAGAAATTTCTGTGGGAAGATATCTGGA
The DNA here is from genome assembly GCA_041580575.1 of Christiangramia sp. Classification (GTDB taxonomy): domain Bacteria; phylum Bacteroidota; class Bacteroidia; order Flavobacteriales; family Flavobacteriaceae; genus Christiangramia. The sequence goes on along the minus strand of JBFGDP010000095.1, from coordinate 842 downwards.
TCTACCTTTCCTGCCCAGTTACCTCCTAATGCCAGATTCAGGATCAGGTAGAAAGGTTTCCTAAAAGGATTATTATCCGTACCGGCTTGATCTATAACAAAACTGTGGTAGGGTTCATTATCTATTAAAAATTCTATTTTTTCAGTGGACCAGTTCATAGCGTAAGTATGAAATTCAGAAGATAGACTCTCAACCATATGGCTTCCTCCATTCGATGTAATTCCCTGATTATTTTCCATTGGGTAATGTACGGTAGCATGAACTTCTCCAGGGGAGATCCCAACATGTTCCATCAGGTCTATTTCGCCGGCGCGGGGATATTCAACTTCATCAAAATTAGCGCCCAGCATCCAGATGGCCGGCCAAACTCCATTACCGGATGGAAGTTTTGCCCGAACTTCAACCCGACCGTATTTAAATTCAAATTTATTTTTAGTATGGATACTTCCCGAAGTGAATTCTGATGAAGCTCTATTGAATCGATAATTCTTTATATGAGGAGCATAGCGTTTATTCTTATAGCGTTCCTTGCGAGCAATGATTTCGAGAATTCCATTTTTTATCCAGATGTTTTTTTTTCGGCGTGTATAGATCTGTTCTTCGAGATTTCGAATAAAGCCGGTTTCATAACTCCATTTTTCGGGATCTGGTTTTCCCGGATTCTGAAATTCATCGTGCCAGATCAGTTCATACTGCTGAGAAGTCATCTTATTAAAAGATATCAGAAAAAGGAGGGATAGGGAAAATCTTAAAAGGCGATCCATTTAATTCAGCTCAGCCAGAATACTATTTGCCCAGGCGATCGCTTCATTCTTATTGTCGAATAACTCGTATGGTACCGG
>JBFGDP010000094.1:0-8943 GCA_041580575.1 Christiangramia sp. | reverse complement strand
TATCTTCTTATCCCACCATTCTTCGATGTCGAGCTTTTTAAACCAGTATTGTAAGCGTTCTTTAGCTTGTGATTTGGTTAGACCTTTCAGCCTGGCCAGGTAAAGAGCCTGTTCACCAACCTTCATAGATTTATATAGGCCCCTTTCTTCTGGCAGGTAGCCTATATGCGCGATATCGTCTGGATGTAAAGGCTTTCCTTCGAGATATACCATTCCCTCATCTGGCATGGTAATTTGATTGATGATTCTAAGCAAGGTGGTTTTGCCGGCTCCATTAGGTCCAAGTAGGCCGAAAATACTTTCTTTTGGAATATTTATTGAAACATTGTTGAGTGCAGTAAAATTTCCGAAGCGCTTGTAGATATTCTCCGCAACCAAAAGATTTTCCATATAGATAATTGAGAAGTGTTAAAGATATAGAAATAGAAAGAGAGTAAAAGGCGATTAAGAAGATTTTATAAATTAGGGATTAGCCTAAAAAACAAAACCCACCCTTAATAAATTAAGGATGGGAAAAAAATTGCTATGAAAAAGAAAAATTATCACTAATAGACTTAGTGATACTCAAATATATAAATTTTTTCTTAAAACGGGTTTTTTAAGAAAACATATCTTTAACTTTTTCAAAGAATGATTTATCGCTTTTTTCAGGATTCGGCTGGAAATTTTCATCCTCGGCCATCCTTTCAAAAAATTCTTTTTGTTCTCTGGATAGGGATTTTGGAGTCCAAACATTTACATGTACCAGCAGATCTCCTTTTCCGTACCCATTAATACTGCTAATTCCTTTACCTCTTAATCTCAGTATTTTTCCGGACTGCACACCTTCCTCGATCTTAATGCGCACTTTACCGGTTACAGTATCGATCTCTTTTGAAGTACCTAATGCAGCCTCAGAAAAACTTATATATAGATCATAATGTAGGTTATCCCCTTCTCTTTGCAGGCTTGGATGTTCTTTTTCCTCAATGGCAACCAGAAGATCCCCGGGAATACCGTTCCCAGGTGCATCGTTACCTTTACCCGAAACTTTTAGCTGCATGCCGTCTTCCACACCAGCAGGGATCTTGATAGAAACGGTTTCTTCTTTCACCACCAGTCCCTGAGCATCAGACCCTTCAGGCTTCTTATCTATCATTTGCCCGCTTCCACCACATGTGGTACAGGGTGAGGCAGTTTGCATTCTACCAAGAATAGTATTGGTCACCCTGGTAACCTGGCCGGAACCATTACAGGTACTACAGGTCTTGTAAGTAGTTCCAGACGCCTGCACTTTTCTCTTAACCTTGATCTTTTTTTCACAGCCGTTGGCTATCTCTTCTAAATTAAGACCAACCCTGATTCTAAGATTGCTACCCTTCGCACGGCGCTGTCCGCCACCGAATCCACCGCCAAAACCGGAGAATCCGCCGCCAAAACCACCACCAAAGATATCACCGAACTGGCTGAATATGTCATCCATATTCATACCACCTCCGCCGCCGAAACCACCACCTTCAAAGGCTTGATGGCCAAAACGATCATATTTGGCTCTTTTTTCCTGATTTCCTAAAACTTCATATGCTTCCGCAGATTTTTTAAACATATCCTCGGCCTTAGGATCCCCTGGATTTTTATCTGGGTGATGCTTTAAAGCCATTTTTCTATATGCTTTTTTGATCTCTGCGGCTGTAGCGTCCTTACTTACGCCTAATATTTCGTAATAATCTTCTTTCATGTTGGGTTTTTACAAAATTTGTAAAAGCAATTTTTATTTTCCGGTAACCACCTTAGGATAGCGTATGATTCTCTCTCCCAGCTTATAACCGGGTTCTACTACATCAACAATCTTGCCTTTAAGTTCTTCTGATGGTGCCGGTACCTGGGTAATCGCCTCATGGATCTCTGAATCGAAATCACTGCCCTGCTCGACTTCCATTCGCTCCAGGCCTTTCGCCTTAAGTGTTTCCCGGAGTTTATTGTGGATGAGTTCAATACCTTTTAGAAGGTTTTCGTCACCAGATTTTTTCAATTCGTTCATAGCCCTGTCAAAATCGTCCATTACAGGCAACATGGCTGTCATTACTTCCTGATTGGCAGTCTTAAATAATTCCAGTCTCTCCTTGGAGGTTCGTCTTTTATAATTTTCGAACTCAGCAAAAAGCCTTAAGAACTTATCCTTTTCTTTTTGTACTTCCTCTTTCAAAAGCTCCTCTTCTGTAAGTTCCTGGTCTTTGGTATCCACTTGCTCCTCTGTATTTTCATCCTGAGCATCCACCTCATCGATAGCATTATCTATCGCCTCTTCAACCTGTTCTTTAATATCTTTATGACTGTCTTTAGTTTTATCTTCTTTACGACTCATTACTTATAATTTTACTTACGCTCACAACTGGTCAAAATCATTGCCAATTCCTAAAAAATGTCAAAATGTCACAAGATTATTTTTAGTAAAATATTATGAAATGATGAACTTAAAAGCCTTTACTTTTGCGACTAATCTTTTAAAAATTTTAATCAGATGAAAAGAATTTTTCTAAATGCATTTGTTATCGCAGGTTTAGGACTGGCAGTTACCGGATGTAAAGACAATAATAAAGAAGCAGAGGTAGCCGAGGAGAAAGAGGTGGCCACTGCCGAGGCAGAAGCTATGCAATTTGACGTAGATACAGCAGCATCTGTTATTGAGTGGGAAGGTGAAAAGCCAACCGGGACTCATACTGGTGTGATCAAAGTGGCTCAAGGTAGCTTTAAGGCTAATGACAGTATCATCGAGAGCGGAACATTTGTAATAGACATGAAGTCTATAGAAGTTACAGATCTTGAAGGTGATCAAAAAACAAATCTTGAGGCACATTTAAAAGGAACTGTCGAAGGAAAAGAAGGTGATTTCTTTAATGTGAACGAATACCCGGAAGCTACATTTGAAGTTACCGGAATTACTGAGGAAGAAGGTCAGGCCATGTTGCAGGGAAATCTTACCATAAAAGGTGAAACAAAAAATATCGCATTCCCGGTAACTATAAGCAGGGAAGGTGACTCTATCACTATAGAAAGTAAAGAGTTTACGATAGACCGTACAAAATGGAATGTAAACTATGGATCTAAATCTGTTTTCGAAGGATTAGGTGATAAGTTCATCAACGATGATATCGCCTTAAAAATAAACTTAAAGGCCAGTAAGGCATAGTTTGTAATTTGAATTAAATGAAAAAGACTGCCTCAACTGGCAGTCTTTTTTTTTAGGTAAGGTCGGCAAGGGCACGGGACAAATTTGTATATTCAAAACTATAGCCTACCTCTTCTATTTTCTTGCTGCTAACCAACTGGCTGGATAAAACGATCTGAGACATTTCTCCTAACAATGCTTTAAGGGCAAATTTAGGCACGTTGGGCAACCATACAGATTTCCCCATCTGTTTCGCTAATTCATTGGTAAGTTCTTTATTAGTAACGGGATTTGGAGCCACCGCATTGTAAGTGCCGGTGAGATTATTTTCTATAGCATAGAGAAAAATTCCTGCCAGATCGTCCAGATGTATCCAGGATTGCCATTGCTTTCCAGAACCTAGTGCCGCACCCATATTCAACGAAATTGGTTTCTTAATCTTCTCCAGCATACCGCCATCCTCTGCTAATACCAGACCTACCCTTATTTTTGCCACGTCCAGGCCTAAGCTTTCAAATTGATCTGCCGCTGCTTCCCATTTTTCTACAACCTCACCTACGAAGTTATCTGCAATTTCATTATTTTCTTCAAAATATAATTTCTCCAGGGAACTGGGATAGATGCCAATAGCGCTGGCTGAGATAAAATTCTCCACCTGGTTAGACTTCTTTTCCAAGGTCTTATACAACAAGGCCGCTGTCTGTGTGCGGCTTTTAATGATCTTACGTTTGTAAGATTCAGACCAGGGTTCAGCAATGCTGGCACCGGCGAGATGCACAATGGTTTTTACATTATCCAGGCAACCGGCCTCTATCACGTCACTATTAGGATCCCAGAAGTATCCCTGATAGTCCTCTTCTTTGTCAATTTTAGATTTGCTGGTGGTGAGATAACTTACCTTGATACCTTTGTCACGACATAACCGGCTAAGTTTTGTACCTATTAGGCCGGTTGCCCCTGTAATTAAAACCCGCATACTTTTTTCCTGTTAAGATACATAACACATACAGGGATTGCTTGATTTTATAAGAGGTTTAACGGGTTTAGCTTATTTTTTTAACAGCCCTTAACATTTCTCGTTTTCCCGGAGGCCCAGGCAACTTCTCCACCAAAAATCCTGTCGCCAGCATAGCTCTTCTTACACTGCCTTTTGCGGCATATGTTACCAGGACACCATTAGGTCTAAGCGCATTATACATTATCCTGAAGATCTCCTCTGTCCATAATTCCGGTTGCACCCTGGCTCCAAAGGCATCAAAGTAAACAAGATCATAGAGCTCTTCATCATCAATATCACTGAATTTCTTCTGCTGCTTGGTTAAATTGAAATTAGCATCGATCTCAATTGAGGACTCCCAGGGTATGCTATGCATTTTATTAAAAACTGAAGCTTTATCCAATGCCCCGGTGGCTTCAACATAGTTTAGCTGCCCAACCTCTTCAAGAGAAACCGGATAGGCTTCTACACCGGTATAATTTATCTTCTGTTTAAGATTTTGAGATTCCAGATAGGTTAGAAAGGCATTTAGACCGGTCCCAAAGCCTATTTCCAGGATAGAAAGATTTGGAGAATTATATTGATCCAGAAAATAGTGCAGCCCCATTTTAAGAAAAACGTGACGGGCTTCCTGAACGGCTCCATGTTTAGAATGATATTGCTCGTTCCATTCAGGTAAATGTATAGTGACGGAACCGTCTTCGGTTTTAATGATCTTTCTCTCCAAACTATTTTTTTATAAGGACTCCATCTGCCAGGAATCCTAAATTAGTGGTAGGTTCTGAAATTTGTGCAATTTCTTGAGGAGATTTACCGGCATCCTCAGCTAAATGTTTTTGCTCCTCTACCGAAACCTGTTCTTTGAATGCGATCCCCTCAACGATCACTTCCCTGCCGGCAATATCCTTGGGTACAAAGAAACCATAATCCCTGAACTTTATGGTAGGCCCCTCTTCAACCTCAGGCAGATCCAGCGTCATCCAGCAGCCTTTCATTTTACAAACACTCTTCACTGTGGCCGTAAATTTGGCGTTTAGGCTGTCTCCTGGTTTCAAAGCGAGATATTGCTGCTGCATTTCTGCAGGAGACAAACTGCCCTTTGGGCTGATTTTAGCACCGTAACTATCAAAATCATCCTGAGAATTTACAGTTTCTGCAAGTACTGTATCTTTAGCGTCAGCAGGTTGTTTACAAGAGAAAAGACTAAAAACTAAGACGGAGGCTAGAAAATATACTTTCATACTTTACTGGTAATATAAGGCTTTGAACTCCAAATTTACCAAAACTTTAGATTTTGATTCTGTCATTATTTAGGTAAATTTGTAGCTAACCAAAAAAACTATGAAAAATCTCACTTCAATGATAGATATACAGAGATCTCCCAAATCTAAGATAAACGATATTAATTTTGATAGTCTGGTATTCGGGCAGGTCTTTTCAGATCACATGATGGAGTGCGATTATAAGGATGGAGCATGGCAAACTCCAAAAATCAAACCTTATGGACCTTTGTCTCTGGAGCCATCAGCACGGGTATTTCATTACGGCCAGGCTGTTTTTGAAGGAATGAAAGCTTACAAGGATAAAGATGACAGGATCTGGCTTTTCAGGCCAGATGAAAATTTTAATAGAATTAACAGGTCCAGTAAACGTCTGGCCATTCCAGAATTTCCGAAAGAATACTTTTTCAATGCTTTAGAAGAACTTTTAAAGCTGGATAAGGACTGGATCAAAAAAGGTTTTGGTAATAGTTTATATATAAGACCGTTTGTTATTGCTACCGAGGCAGGTGTTTCTGCATCTGCGGCAAAAGAATATAAATTCCTGATCATCTGCTCCCCAGCCCAGGCGTACTACAGTGGTGAGGTTAGAGTGAAATTTTCAGAGAAATTCAGCCGTGCTGCAGATGGCGGCGTTGGTTTTGCCAAGGCAGCGGGTAATTACGGAGCGCAATTCTATCCTACCAACCTGGCTAAGGAAGAAGGATACCAGCAGATCATCTGGACAGACGCTAATACCCACAATTACCTTGAAGAAGCCGGCACCATGAATATCTTCTTCAGGATTGGGAACAAACTCTTAACGGCTCCAACCAGTGATAGAATTCTGGACGGCGTTACCAGGAAAAGCGTCTTGACCCTGGCCGAAGAGTTTAATATAGATACAGAGGTTCGACAGGTAAGTGTAAAAGAGATCATTGAGGCTGCAGAAAAAGGTGAATTAAAAGAAATGTTTGGTTCTGGAACCGCAACGGTGATCAACCCCATCTCAGGGTTTGGATATCAGGATCAAAAATTCGAATTACCTAAACTAGAGGATTCTTATGCGAAATTCTTTAAAGATAAATTAATGAAGATCCAGTATAATGAAACCGAAGATAAATTTGGCTGGAGATATGAAGTAAAGAATTAAAACTATTTTATTGATAAATCATAAAAATCCCGATTTAGATCGGGATTTTTTTATGGTGCAAGAGCCTAAGCTGTTATTGTTCAAGAATTTTGCTGATATCAGGTTTAAAATAATTAGGCCCCTTTAATACTTTTCCATCTTCCCGATAGATCGGTTTCCCGTCTGCGCCTAATTTGCTCATATTACTGGACTGGATCTCGTCAAAAACCTCTTCGATCTTATACTGCATGCCGTGTTCTATAATGGTTCCGCAGAGGATATAAAGCATATCGCCAAGAGCATCGGCAACTTCTGCCAGGTCATTGTTATTGGCTGCTTCAAGATATTCCTCATTTTCTTCTTTCATTAAATTAAATCTCAACAAATTCTTCGCCTTCCCCAGGTTTGCAATAGGTTTTTCATTAATTCCTAGACCAAACGCCGAATGAAATTCTTTTACGGCAGCAATTCTTTTCTTCATATTGTTTCAAGCTTTAAAAAGTTAACTTTGCATAAAAATAACCAAAATGTTTTCTACCGGACAGTTGATCTTTGCAGGTCTTTTTGTAATTGCATTTATCATAATCATGATCTTTAGCTATAGAAAGGATATTCGCCTTCATAAAAAATATTATAAAGGAAGTACTTATGTCTTAATAGGCTTTGTCATCTTTATCCTATTACTCTTCCTGATAAAATCCAGGCTCAACCACTAGTTCTATAGGAAATAACTTACGGCCGATTTCCTAATTTACTTATATTAGCATTACCTAATTAGAATCAACCATGAAAATTTTTAAATACCTTTTCTTCCTTTTGCTCATATTTATTATCGGCGCTTCGATCTATATCGCGACTAAAGACGGTAAATTCCAGGTAGAGCAAAAAGAAATGATGGGTGCTCCCCAGGAGGTGGTCTTTAATGAGGTTAACGATTTTACTACCTGGAAGAACTGGGAGCCATGGTCTGAAGAGGCTGAGGATATGATTATCAACTATGGCGAGAAGACCAGTGGCGAAGGCGCTTCCTATTCCTGGAATAGTGAAGAAATGGGATCTGGTGAGATAAAAACGGTGAAATCAAATCCCTTTACAGACATCGAGCAGGTTATTAGCTTTAAAACACCCTTTGGAGAATCGACCAGTGATATTTACTGGGAATTTCGCAGGGAAGGTGATAGCACATTGGTCACATGGGGTATGAAAGGAGAGCAATCATTCATGGAGAAAGCAGCCTTTATTTTTCAGGATGAAAGTTTCAACGATTTAATGCTACCTATGTTCAGTAAAGGATTGAACAATTTACAGGAAGTCCTCAAAGAAAAAATGGAAACCTATTCCATTAATGTGGATGGTCTTACTCAACACGGCGGAGGATACTATATGTATGTAACCACGGCCAGCAAGATAAGCCAGGTCTCCAACCGGATGTCTAAGCTTACTGCTGAAGTAGATAATTACATGACTCAGAATAATATTGAGCAAACCGGCAATCCTTTTATACTTTACAATCAATGGAATGAAGAGGCCGGCACAGCAATCTATTCCGCAGGATTCTTCACTCCAAGTGAGGTGATCGTCCCCGCAGAAAGTAAGGTATTGACCGGGTTTATGCCAAATCAAAGGACGCTAAAGACAACTCTTAAAGGAGATCATATAAATCTCGGGGAAGCTCGGGAAACAGCATATACCTATATCCAGGAAAATGGCCTCCTGGTAGATGATACCTCTCCAGCCTTTGAGGTTTATATTACCGGGCCTAAGGATAATGCCAATCCTGCGAAATGGATCACCCATTTATATATTCCCCTTAAAAAGGAAATACCCCTTAAATGATCAAAAATCTGATATTGGTATTTATTGGTGGCGGCCTGGGCAGCAGTTTAAGGTACGTTATTAGCAAATATCTGAATACCGGACATCTCTTCCCCTATGGAACCTTTCTGGTGAATATCGCCGGAAGTCTGATCCTGGGTATTGTTCTGGGATGGGCCCTGAAGAATAATTCACTTAACAGTCCGGTAAATTTATTGCTGGCAACAGGTTTTTGCGGTGGTTTCACAACATTCTCTACCTTTTCTTTTGAAAACTATTCTCTTATTAGAACCGGGGACTACTTAAGTTTCTCACTTTACTTTTTTGGAAGTCTGCTTTTAGGAATTATTGCCATTCTTCTTGGAATTATGATCTCAAAACTCTTCTAGCGAACGTATTACGATATTAAATTCGGAAATTTTAAAGATTTAAATAAACACCCCTAATTTTTTAGGGGTGTTTATTTTATATATCGTAAAAGTTTCCAATTACCCCTAATTATTTAGGGGTCCAATCCTCCATTTTTATACATTTAACCAATTCTTAATACAAAATCATGAAAAAAATTGAAGCAATCATTCGAAAATCAGAG
>JBFGDP010000093.1:0-9025 GCA_041580575.1 Christiangramia sp. | reverse complement strand
GCCGGCGAAAGTGGCATCCGAATTCTGAATGCCATCACTGTAAAATCCTATAAAGAGACGGCTGAAGGCATTGAAATAATAACAGATACATTCAATTTAATAACTTCCAGGTTATTCATCGCCACGAATGGGTTTGCCTCCCGATTAGGCATAGAAGGAGTGAAACCTGCCCGGGCACAGGTGCTGGTGACCAAACCTATAGATAATCTTCCTTTTGAAGGAACCTTTCATTTGGATAAGGGCTATTATTACTTCCGGAATATAGGAAACAGAGTGCTTTTTGGAGGTGGAAGAAATCTTGATTTCAAAGGGGAAGAGACCGATGAAGCCGGTCTGACAGACCTGATTCAGAATAAATTAAAGGAACTCTTAAAAACCTGTATCCTGCCCGACACCGAATTTGAAATTCAGCAGTCCTGGAGCGGGACCATGGGTGTTGGAGAGCATAAAAATCCTGTGGTAGAGCAGATCGCAGAAAATGTATACTGCGGCGTTCGCCTTGGTGGTATGGGTATCGCAATTGGAAGTTTAGTAGGGAAAGAACTGGCAGAACTGGCATTAAAATCATGATAAAAAAATTCTTCAAACTTATATTTAAGATCCTCCTGGGATTATTTCTTTTCAGCATCATGATCGTTGTGATCTATAAATGGGTGCCGGTTCCCTTTACACCTTTGATGGTGATCAGGTACTTTGAGAATCCCGGGGAACCTGTTGAACATGACTGGGTGCCCATAGAAGATATATCGAGGCATCTGCAACTGGCTGTAATTGCGAGTGAAGACCAGAACTTTGCGAATCATAGCGGTTTCGATTTTGAAGCCATCCAAAAGGCAATGGATAATAATCGCAGTGGCAGAAAGATTCGTGGTGCTTCTACGATCTCGCAACAGACCGCTAAAAATGTATTTCTTTGGCCCGGAAGGACCTGGTTTAGAAAAGGAGTGGAAGCTTATTTTACCTTTCTTATCGAAATGATCTGGAGCAAGGAAAGGATACTCGAAGTTTACCTGAATAGTATAGAAATGGGCAAGGGTGTTTATGGAGCACAGGCCGCTTCAAAGCACTGGTTTAAAAAAGATGCTTTAAAACTCGGGCCTTATGAAGCTGCCGCGATCGCTGCTGTTTTGCCTAATCCCAGGGAATACCGGGCAAATCCTGCGTCAAATTTCATTCAGAGAAGAAAGAACTGGATAGTGAGACAGATGCAGAATTACGGAAAATTCATGCTGGAATAATGGAGACAGACCAACGCTATAATTTAATAAAAGCCTGCCGGGAATATCTTCAAACCAGGATTTCTGTGGTGAAAAAAGCCATGGAAGGACTCAAGGAAGATCTGGAAAACGAATCCAAAAGCAGCGCCGGCGATAAATTTGAAACCGGCAGGGAGATGATCAATATTGAATGGAATAAGTTAAGCGTTCAGTTAAACGAATATGACCGGCTGGGAAATATCCTTAACAGGATCCAGGAGTACAAATCTAATGGCAATGTAGTTCTGGGAAGTATAGTAGTGACGAATATTGCGAAATATTTTATTTCCATTCCGGCAGGAGAGATTACCAGCGGAAAAGAAAACTTCTATGCTGTTGGTATCAAATCACCTATTGCCCGGTTACTACTTGGCAAAAAAGAAGGCGAAAAAGCTAATTTTAACGGTCGTGATTTTGAAATTCTGAAGGTTACTTAAGCCTGGCCTCGAGCAGTTTTTCAGGAACTCTTAAAGCAATGGTTTCCCCGGGTTTGATATCCGTTTTGTGTTCAACGAGAATATCCTCTCCATTTAATTTCGCCTGAATAAGAAAATTTTCTCCCTTAAAATAAGTATTCTTTACTTCAGCTTTGATAGGTGAACTTTTTACAATGCTAATGTCATGAGGATATAATACCACTCTTTTGCGGCTGGTCTCCTTATCTTTCAAATTTTTCAGCATGATATGGTTCACATCACCAAAAAGGGCGGCGATATATTTATTGGGCGGGTTTCGATATAAATCTTCCGGATGGCCATCGGCATAGATGCTCCCGTTCTTTAATACAAAAGTTCTATCGGCAAAAGACAAGGCATCTGTACTATCATGGGTAGCGACTATGCAGGTAATATTTTTCTCCTTGAGGTAGGCAAATAATTTTCTACGCAGATTATTTTTTCTAAAATGGTCTATATGGCTAAAAGGTTCATCCAAAAGGATGATCTCTGGCTCTTTAGCCAGGGCCCTCGCCAGAGCAATTCGCTGTTGCTGGCCGCCGCTTAATAATTTTGCTTTTTTATCTGCCAGGTCTTCCATCTCAACCACCTCCAGCAATTCCTTGATACGTCGTTTCTTCTTTATAGGATAAAAATTGCTAAGGTGTTTACCAACATTATCTGCCGCAGAGAGTGGGAGCATAAGGTCAAAATCCTGGGCCAGGTATTTAATAAAGGGTTCCCCGGGCACCAGGTTGAAATTGGGCCCCAGCATTTCTTCTCCCTTCCAGGTAATCTTGCCATCTGTATGCAGAAGTCCATAAATGAGTTTAAGCAAAGTACTTTTACCACAACCGCTTTCCCCGATCACAGAAACATTTTCACCTTTATCTATCTCAAAACTTATATTCTTAAGGACCGGTTCTTTATGATAAGCAAAAGATACTTTCTGAAGTTTCAGCATAGAGCAAAATAATATTCTGGCTCAAAGTAATAATATTTCCCGACGGAAAATAAAAATTTATATATTTAGCTCAATCTCAATTCATTACTTCTTACCTCATGGAAAACACAATTTCTAACTCCAGGCCTGTTGCAGTCAAAACAGCATATCCCAGATTAACCTTAAACGAAATAAAAAATGAAATTTGCAGTCACCTTTATCTTGAAAAGGGATTGCTCTTTACCTTCTGGAATATGCTAAAAAGCCCTGCACATACTTTGAATATTTATCTCTACGAGAACAGAAGAAAAGTCCAGAATCCCTTTAGATATCTTATTATAGCCGTTGCCTTTGCAACTTTTATAACCTTATCCAATCCTGCTTTTCAAAATTTTTTGGCCGACACTCAGAACGCCAATAAGGGTAGTTATGAAGAACTGGAGCAGGGAATTGGATTACCACTCTGGGAAACTTTTAAACAGGCGCAGGATATTTATACATCATACCAGAACCTGGTAGTGTTACTGGCAATTCCATTTATTAGTCTATTTACCTATCTGGTTTTTAAAAAGAAAGGATTTAATTACGCGGAGAATATGGCCATCAATTGTCTAATTTTCGGAACTATCTACTGGATATCTGGTGTCACGAATTTGCTACTCTACTCCCTGGATATCTACATTTTAATGGCTGTCGGTTGGATATTGATGACAATTCTTGGATGCTATTTCTATTTTAGAATATTCTCTATTAATATTTTCAAGGCAGTTCTAACCACAATTGGAAGCAATGTAATGTTGATGATCGTAGGGATAATTTTCCAGATCATCGTATTTCTCATATTATTGATGTTATAAAAAAAAGCGCGAACCTAAGTCCGCGCTTTTATTTTTCCCAGGATGAAATTTCTTTATCCCTTAAGTTCTTTTTTTAGATCATTAGGCAGTTTTTCATAACCCATATTATATAATGTAAAACCGAAAATATCGGCATACTCATCAATGATCATACTTGTTGGCTTACCTGCTCCGTGACCGGCCTTAGTTTCGATCCTGATCAAAACCGGTTCATCTCCTGCATGCTTTTCCTGCAATTCCGCAGCAAATTTGAATGAATGCGCAGGCACCACCCGATCGTCATGATCACCGGTTGTTACCATAGTGGCAGGATAGGCTACACCTTCCTTCACGTTATGAACAGGTGAATATCCCTTCAGGTATTCGAACATTTCCTTGTTATCTTCCGCAGTTCCATAGTCATAGGCCCATCCGGCGCCTGCCGTGAATGTATGGTATCTCAGCATATCCATAACTCCCACAGCCGGCAGAGATACCTTCATAAGGTCTGGCCTCTGAGTCATGGTTGCACCTACCAGCAGCCCACCGTTAGAGCCACCTCTTATCGCCAGGTGTTCGCTGGAAGTATAATTGTTCGCAATCAGATATTCTGCTGCAGAAATAAAATCGTCAAAAACATTCTGCTTCTGCAATTTGGTACCGGCATCATGCCATTCTTTTCCATATTCACCACCACCGCGAAGGTTAGGTACGGCATAAATTCCTCCCTGTTCCAACCATACGCTCATTGCGGTACTGAATCCCGGGGTAAGGCTCACATTAAATCCACCATAGCCATATAACATGGTTGGGTTCTTCCCGTTCATTTCAGTCCCTTTCTTGTAAGTAATTATCATGGGAACCTTAGTGCCATCCTTTGATTCATAAAAGACCTGTTTGCTTTCATAAACTTCAGGATCAAAATCTATATTTGGCTTATTGTAAACCTCTGAAGTACCATTTTCGATATCATACTTATAAATCGTACCCGGAGTCACATAGTTGGTAAAGGAGTAATACAGTACCTTTTCGTCCTTCTTAGCTCCAAAACCACCGGCGGAACCAATTCCGGGAAGTTCTACATCTCTTATCAGCTTTCCGTTATAATCATATTGCTTTACCTTAGAAATGGCGTCTACCATATACTCTGCAAAGAAATATCCGCCACCTTTGGAGGGGCTTAAAACATGCTCTGTTTCAGGAATAAGATCCTTCCAGTTCTCAGGTGCTGGATTCGCTGCGTCTACCGTAACAATTCTTTTGTTGGGAGCATCTAGATTAGTTACTATAAATAACTTACTTCCCTGGTTGTCTAAGACAAAACTATCTGAATCGAAATTGTCCAGAATCGTTACCAGTTCGGGATCCTTTTTACTCAGGTCCATTAAATATAATTCACCGCCTGCGGTAGAATTTCTGGCAGATATGATAAGAAATCTGTTATCTTCTGTGGTATAACCACCAACATATCTCCGTTTCTGCTCTGGAGTATTTCCAAAGATGACCTTGTCCTCGCTTTGAGCAGTTCCCAGTTTATGAAAATATAATTTATGCTGATCTGTCTTGGCTGAAAGCTCACTTCCATCGGGCTTATCATAACTGGAATAATAAAAGCCCTCGTTGCCTTTCCAGGAAAGTCCGCTGAATTTCACATCCCTGATAGTGTCTCCAAGGATCTCATTGTTCTCAGCATTCATAACGATCACTTTTCTCCAGTCGCTGCCGCCTTCAGAAATGGCATAAGCCAGAGTTTTTCCATCTTCAGAAAAGCTTAAACCGCCCAGAGAGGTCGTGCCATCTTCACTGAATTTATTCGGATCAAGAAAAACCTCTGCTTCTGCGTTCTCATTCTTCTTGCGATAAAGCACGCTTTGATTTTGCAACCCATCATTTTTATAAAAATAGATATGATCCCCTTCAGTAAAAGGAGCTCCTAATTTTTCATAATCCCAGAGCTGGGTAAGTCTTTTCTTCAGCTTATCGCGGTAAGGAATATTATCAAGGTAGTTAAAGGTCACTTTGTTCTGCGCAGCAACCCAGTTGCCTGTTTCTTCGCTGCGATCATCTTCCAGCCAGCGGTAAGGATCTTTAACATTGGTCCCGAAATAATTGGTTACGGTATCTACTTTTTTCGTTTCAGGATAGTTCAAGGCGATTTCTTCGGTTTTTTTAGTGTTATCATTGCAGGCAGCGATCAACCCGGCCGCGGCAATGAGAGTAAAAATTTTTTTCATAAAGGTAGTTTGGATTTAGCCTAAAGTAAGTATAAAAAATGCCTGAAAGTTACATTACTCCAGGCATTTAATCTATAATAATATTTATAATATCTATACCAGCTTTTTAGCAATTAGATATTCGGCGATCTGTACCGCGTTGGTAGCAGCTCCTTTTCGTAAATTGTCTGCTACGATCCACATGTTTAATGTATTTGGTTGAGAATGATCCCGGCGTATCCTGCCTACAAAAACATCATCTTTTCCCTCCGCATAAATTGGCATGGGATAGGTATTCACGGCCGGATTATCCTGCACCGTAACCCCCGGGAAATCGCTTAATAATTTCCTGATATCCCCCTCTTCAAATTCTTTGTTGAACTCGATGTTCACAGATTCTGAATGTCCTCCAACCACCGGGATCCTGATGGCTGTTGCCGTTACATTAACTGAATCATCGCCAAGGATCTTTTTGGTCTCATTGGTGAGTTTCATTTCTTCTTTTGTGTATCCGTTATCCTGGAATACATCACAATGTGGCAGGGCATTTTTATGGATAGGATAAGGATAGGCCATATCTCCGCTTTCTCCGGCATATTCGTTTTCCAGCTGTTTTACAGCTTTTACTCCGGTGCCGGTTATAGACTGGTATGTTGAAACGACCACCCTCTTGATGCTGTAGGCATCATGTAGAGGCTTTAGGGCCATTAATAGCTGTATTGTTGAACAATTGGGGTTGGCAATGATCTTATCTTCTTTACTCAATAATTGAGCATTGATCTCGGGGATCACCAGTTTGTGTTTTGGACTCATTCTCCATGCTGAAGAATTATCGATCACGGTGGTCCCGGCCTTGGCAAATTTTGGCGCCCATTCTACAGAAGTGTCGCCTCCTGCTGAAAACAAAGCGATCTCAGGAGCCATTGAAACTGCTGTTTCCAGGTTGACCACAGAAAATTCTTTATCACCAAATTTTATTTTTTTTCCAACAGATTTTTCAGAAGCAACAGGGATCAATTCAGTCAAGGGGAAATTCCTTTCTTCCAGTACTTTGAGCATAACACTACCTACCATCCCGGTGGCTCCTACAACAGCTACTTTCATAAGCGTAATTTAAATTATTGGTCCAAAAATATAGAGTTTAAATAGTCTTACCACATTTTTATGCAAATTTCACCAAATCCTTGGTTTCGTTATATTTGGTATAACGCGTTTAGAACTAAAATTTTTGAATGGAAAAAACCTGTAGATCCTGTGGCAGCTTTTATAGGACAAGATATTGCGGATCTTGCGGAGAAAAATCAGTAGAAGAAGATGATTTTAGATTGGGTAAGATCCTGGGTGATGGTATTGAGGCACTTACCAACCTGGATTCAAGATTTTTGCGAAGTTTCAAATTGCTTATTATCAACCCGGCTAAATTATCCAGGAATTATATTGAGGGCATTCGAGTTCCCTATATGAAACCTTTCCAGATATTTTTAATTGCCAACCTGGTCTTCTTTATTTTCCTGGGTGATTTCGATATTTTCAGAACTCCGTCGAAATGGTTGTTTAATGATAGTTTCGAAGGATATTCTTTTCCGGAAAAGGTTAGAGAAATTATGGCCTTAAATAACGAAACCTATACCCAGGTTGCCTTGAGATATGATAAACTTTCATCTGATCTTTCTAAATCACTTTTAATATTCATCACCCCGGTAATAGGATTTATTTTCATGCTTTTATCCTTCCGGTTTAAGAAAGCTTTTGCCAAACATTATATCGTTGGATTACATTATTTCTCTATACTGTTGTTGGTGTTTACTTTTATTTATGGTTTTTTTCAACTTATAGATTACAACAGCAGGTTGATTTTTATTGGCCTAATAATACTGTTTATAACTCTTTACACGTTTCTGATCTTTTTTAAATTTTACCGGGATCACTGGGCCCTGGCGATCTTTAAGAGTATAGCCGGACTGGTTTTGATCTTCTGGTGCTTCCAGGTTTATAAATGGACGATCAATTTTTTAAGTCTCTGCTTATTGTAAAAAAAAGACCCCGATTCGCATCGGGGTTTGTGGTTAAAAATGAATAGTGTAGCGGTAAGCGTACCTCTTTATGGGTTTTGTTTTCTCAATTCGTCTCTTATCTCTAAAAGAATTTCTTCTTGTGTAGGTCCTTTTGGTGCCGGAGCTTCTTCTACATTTTCCTTCTTCTTGGTTTTCTCGTAAGATCTTAGGACCAAAAATATAAAGAAACCAATAATGATAAAATAAATAATCGCCTGAATAAGATTACCATAAGTGATCACGGCAGCCTCAGCTTCCTTAGCCGCTTCGAGGGAGGCATAACTTTTGCCGTCGAGGGCGATGAATTTCTGGGTAAAATCTATTCCACCGGTAAGAACACCAATTATTGGCATGATGACATCATTTACTACCGAAGTTACAATCTTATTGAATGCACCACCAATTACAACCGCGGTGGCTAGCATGACAATGTCCTTCTGCATTAAGAAGGTCTTAAAATCTGAAAAAAAGCTCATATTGTTTAATTAGAGTTAGTTGATCTCTAATGTAGGAAAAAAACTATAAACCAGAACAAATTGGTTTAATGCGGAATAATTTTCCTGGTGACCCTGCGTTGAACACCCGTAATAAGTTCATAGGAAATGGTCCCTCCGGCTTCGGCAAATTTTACTGCGTGCTGAGGTCCTCCAAAAACAATCACTTCGTCACCTTCTTCACATTCGATACCGGTAACATCTATCATGATAATATCCATGCAGACGTTCCCTACGATGGGAGCGTACTTACCATTGACAATTACCCCGGCCTTTTGTTTTCCATAGATCCTGTTGATCCCATCGGCATGACCTATAGGGAGGGTGGCAATTCGCGATAACCCCTCTACCTTATAAACCCTGTTGTACCCTACAGTAGCTCCCTTGTTTAAATTCCTAATCTGTGAAATTATGGTTTTAAGGGTTACAACCGGTTTTAGTTGAGGATCTATGGTTTTGTCATTTCCAAAACCATACAGGCCAATTCCAGATCTTACCATGCTAAAGGCTGCCTTGGGATAATTGATCACCCCCGAGGTGTTACATATATGCAAGATAGGTTCGTAATCCAGATCCTGTACAAGCTCCCAGGTCATTTTTCTGAAAAGATCTATCTGGCCCACCGTAAAATCCCGTTCCTGCCAGTCTTCGCTCGCGGCAAGATGGGATAAGATAGAAGCGATTCTCACAGTTGGAGTGCTTTTTATCAACTCCTTAATGGTAGGTATTTCGGGCTGATCAAAACCAAGACGATTCAAACCGGTATTTAACTTTATATGGACGGGATAGTTTTTC
>JBFGDP010000092.1:0-9030 GCA_041580575.1 Christiangramia sp. | reverse complement strand
TTCTAAAGTAATTAAGGTAAAAGTAGGCTTACCTCTTTCAACTCTATCCAGCCTTTCTTATACCCTGGATGGCGAAGAATCTATAACTGGTGTCGTTAATTCGGGAGAGCTTACTTTTAGAAATCTTACCCATGGTGATTATCAATTGAGTGTAAGTGCCATTGATAACGAGATGAATAAGCTTTCTACGGTTTATTATGATTTCTCGATTGCACCACCTTGGTACTATTCCTTGCCTATGAAGTTTATCTACTTCTTTATATTCCTACTATTAATCTTCCTTATTTACTGGTTAAATAAACAGAAATTAAAAAAACATCGAGCACAGGTCGAAGCAAAATTTGCCAAAGAACACACCGAAAGGTTAAACAGGATAGAAAAGGAACGTTTAATGCACGAAATAGATCTAAAGAGAAAGGAGCTAGCTAATACAACGATGATGGCTGCAAAAAAGAATGAGGTTCTAATGGAAATTCAGGGAGAGCTGAATAAAGATAAAAATAAGTTCTCAAATCAATTTCGTTTGAAGCATATAATGAACAAGATCAATAATGCGGTAAAGAATAAAGATGAATGGAAAGTGTTTGAAACTAACTTTAATGAAGTCCATGAAGATTTTTTCAAAGATATACTGGAGAAGTATCCTAAACTAACAAGTAAGGACCTTAAACTTTGCTCATATCTTAAAATGAATTTATCTTCTAAGGAAATTGCTCCCCTAATGGGAATTTCAGTAAGAGGAGTAGAGGTACATCGATATAGATTGAGAAAAAAGATGGAATTGGATAGCGATGTGAATTTGACAAAATTTTTAATCAAGAATTTTTAGATTCTTAAAAATACTGTCAAAAATTATCAAAAAAACACTACTACATTACTACATCACCCCTTAAAATTTTACCGTAAAAGCTACTTCATTAATCGTTTAAATGCTTGCTTATGAGCTATTTAAGCCTTATTTTGAGGTGAAGTAGCAGTTGTGTACTATAACGTTTGCGTAAATGTTGCTATATGAACGTATCTTTCAATTACAAACTAAGCAAAACACCATACTAGTATGAAAGTAAAACTATTCTTGGCTAGTGTATTTTTCCTGGTATTCTCAGGTCTGTCAAATGCACAGCAAACCAAAACTATTAGTGGTACGATTAGTAGTACCAATGGGGTACCTCTTCCGGGAGCAGAAGTTAAAGTGAACGGGAAGGATATCTTTGATGTAACTGATTTTGACGGGAACTTCACTTTAGAAGATGTTGAGGTTGGAGATGTATTTACGGTAACTTTTCTTGGATTTAAGGATAAGGATATTGAAGTGACCACTGGTTCAGATTATTCTGTTGTTCTTGAAGAAGATGCCGGACAGTTAGATGAAGTCGTAGTGGTAGGTTATGGTACACAGAAAAAACGGGACTTAACCGGTGCCATTGCTTCTCTTGATTCTGAAGAACTAGAAAAAACACCTGCTGCCAATGTAATGCAATCATTACAGGGAAAAGTTTCTGGTGTGCAGATCGTAAGCGCCGGATCTCCAGGAGATTCACCTACAGTAAGGATCAGGGGGTTGGGAACTTTTCAGGATGCGACCAATGTATTATATGTAGTTGATGGTACACTATATGATAATATAGATTTTCTGAATACCAAGGATATTAAATCTGTGAATGTATTGAAAGATGCATCTTCATCAGCTATTTACGGTGTACGTGCAGCTAACGGGGTTGTGATCATTGAAACTAAATCTGGACGAAAAAACCAGAAACCACAGATTGAATATGATGGATATACGGGTATTCAACGAGCTCAAAACGTTGTAAAGATGGCCAACGCCGAGCAATTCGTTACTATGGCACTGGAATCTGGTTCTGCTGCAGATGAACAATTTGTTAATAATGCCATTCAGCGATACGGGAGAAGTCGTGTGAATCCAAATATTCCAGATGTGAATACAGACTGGTATGAAGAGGTTCTAAGAGATGGAATTATCCAGAACCATAGTATTGGAGTATCTGGAGGAGCCGAGAAAGTGACCTACTCTGTAGGTACCAACTATTTCTCTCAGGAAGGAATTCTGGATATGAAGAATGAATACGAGCGATTTAATATACGTTCCAAAGTAGATGTAGATATTTCAGATCGCTTTAAATCTGGGGTAAACGTGATTTTTAGTAATGCTACAAAGTATACTCCTGAAAATGCGGCCTGGTTCAAGTCTTATTTCGCGGTTCCAATTATGCCGGTTATAGATTCATTGAATACAGAAGCTTCCCCCATACCTTATTCTAATGCGCAGATTCTTGGATATCGTGGTACTCAAAACCCCTTTACAGATATTACCTTCAATGAAAATCGCCAGAAAATTAGAAAGATGCTGGGAACTATCTATTTTCAATATGAAGTAATTCCTGAAAAGCTCGATTTTAAGACTACTTATAGTCATAACCTATCTGCTTTCGAGGAAAGATATGTTAACCTCCCTTTTTTATTAGGGAATAATGTAGAAAGAAGATCTAGTATTACAAGGGCAAATAATACCTTTTCCAACCAGTACTGGGACAATATCCTGACTTACAACGACCAGTTTGGAGATCATGATCTTACGGTTATGGCCGGTTCATCTTATAGAGACGAGGCTGCAAATATTTTCAGAGCAACAGGACAGGATATTGCCGGGATCAGGCTGGAATCAAGTTGGTTTCTAGATTTCGCAGATACAGAGTCCTTCAATAATAATGTTTCAGAGATAGGAAGAAGATTTTACGGTCTTTCATATTTTGGTAGGATCGCCTATAATTTCAAAGATAAATACCTCTTATATGGAACATTCAGAGCAGATGGATCTTCAAAGTTCACTAAAGACCCATGGGGCTATTTTCCGTCTGTTGGAGCCGGGTGGGTGCTAAGTGAAGAGAATTTCATGGAAGATAACGGGGTATTCGATTTCCTCAAGTTAAGAGCCAGCTGGGGTAAATTGGGTAACGATAATGTTGCAGCCAGCGATGGTTCTAATACGATCAACGTAATTACCGCAGCTCTTGGTGAACAGCCTAGAAGTGGTATTACTTCTACCAGCGTATTTTCAGATAATACCTGGGAGGTTATTGAAGAAGTGAACTTTGGTGTTAACATGGAAATGTTTGATAACAGACTTTCTATTGATGCCGATTATTATATTAGAGATACCGAAGATGCAATCTTACCTGTATTTATTCCTATTATAAACAGGAGTGTTAACCAGAATTCAGGGGTAATTCGTAACCAGGGATTAGAATTAAACCTTAACTGGAATCAAAAGGTCTCAGATGACTTTAGCTATTCGATTGGAGCGAACTTCACCACCCTGGAAAATGAAGCACTGGAGATAGAAGATGAACGGGGTTATATAGACTCCGGTAGCGCTGAATTCCGTCAGAGAACACAGGAGGGTGGTCCACTTTTTGCATTCTATGGTTATGAAAGAATAGGAGTTTATCAGAATCAGGCGCAAATCGATGCAGATCCTGTGGCGGTAGAAAATAATCTCGTGCCGGGAGATCTTATTTACAGAGATCAGAACGGTGATGGCGTTATAGACGATGCAGACAGGGTGATCCTGGGATCTTTCTTACCAGATTTTACTTTTGGTGGAAACATCGGCGTTAACTACAAGGCCTTTGACATGACCATGAGTTTTTATGGGCAAACCGGGAATAAGATCCTGAATCGTAAAAGAGGAGAGATCATTTTTACCCAGGATACCAATATGGACGCAGATCTTGCGATCAACAGATGGCACGGAGAGGGAACCAGCAATACCTATCCTTCTTCAGCTGGATTGCGTAAGGCCTGGAACCAGCGTCTTAGTAATTTCTGGGTGGAAGATGGAGATTTCTTCAGAATTCAGAATATTCAGGTAGGATATACCATTGAATCTGAAGCTCTTCCGCAGACCAGACTATACTTCACTGCAGAACGACCCTTTACGTTCTTTGACTATAATGGATTTGATCCAGAGGTACCCAATGGTGTAGATAGACAAACATATCCTATTCCGTCAGTGTACACGATTGGACTTAATATTAAAATTTAAAAAAACGCGAAATGAAAAGAATTGAAAAATCAATTATTCTAAGCGTATTCACCATACTTGCCTTAGCTACCTCTATTTCTTGTAGCGACAAGCTGGATACGCAGGAGGGTCAGCTGAATACAGGTGATCTTGATTATACCAATACAGACGACATGATAGATCCTGTTATTGGTGCTTACTATGAATTTGCTTCCAGAGGTTGGGAAGAACCACTTTTGCTGGGGGTGAGAGGTGACGATGTGAATGCCGGTGGTGAAGGTGATCAGCAACCTTTCGCCGATACCGATAGATTTATTTACAATAAAGATTACTGGATGTATAATTCTTTATGGAATGTACATTATAATGATATTGTAAATATGAATACCGCCATTCTTCAGGTTGAAAATTTTAAAGAGTTTGCAGAAGGTGATGATATTGCCAGGGCAGACCAATATATTGCTGAAATCAGCGTGCTAAGAGCATGGTTTCATTTTAATCTGGCACGTGTCTGGGAAGATGTATTTATCATAACCTCTAACCAGCCGAGCACTGAAGTTGAAAATGGCGTTGCTTCAAAAGAAGAGATGATGGAGTTCATTATCGATCAAATGGATATGGCGATTCCTAATCTGCCAGATGCTCGTCCCAATGAACGTACAGATATTCCGGGTGGAGTGACTAAATATACGGCCTACGCTTTAAAAGCTCTGGCTTACCAGGAATTGGAGAATTATCAGGGCGTGGCAGATGCTGCGGGAGCAATAATTAATTCTGGTAAATTTTCTTTATATCCAGATTTCTACCAATTATTCAAAAAACCCGGTGAACTAAGTGACGAGAGTTTACTGGAAATGCAGTATTCAGATTTTGGATCTGCCACAGGAGATGCTGTTTATCATTTATACGCTCCATTCGGGCCCCAAAACTGGACTCCGGCGAGAGAAAACGCCAGTAGCGGTTGGGGATTTTATGAGCCTAGTATGAAGTTTATTAAGTTCATGATAGATCGAAATGAAACAGTACGGTTAGAAACTTCAGTATTATTCACAGACCGCGGTATTGCAGAAATTGAAGATGATGGTTATACCGTTCCATCCTTTGTGAGTAATACGACCCCTTCTGGAGATGTTATCAATGATTATGCGAGAGCACTATTTGCAAGTGGTAAACATTACTTACCATATGTTAAATTAACCGACGGTAGAAATAACTACGGAGCCGGTAAAAATATGATTGTGATTAGGTATGCCGAGATTCTGTTAATGTATGCTGAGGCAGTTACTCAGGGAGCCAGTGCCACTGCAATTTCTGCAGATGCTGCGGTAAACCAGGTTAGAGAAAGAGCAAACCTTCCAACTATTTCTGGTGCAACCCTGCAGGATGTATTGGATGAAAAATTTGCTGAATTGGCCATGGAATGGGGAATTCGCTATTACGATATGATACGTTTAGGTAAAACTGAAGAATTGAGCTATGATGGTAGATCATTCTCATCTGGAGACCAATATCTACCCTATCCACAGGCGCAGGTTGATGCTTTGCCTTTAAATGCAACATCTGTGGACAGAAACACGGTGATGAACAATGTATTGCGTCAATTAAACTAATTAGATATGAAATATTTTAATATAAAACTTTTAAGTTTATTCTCATTTGCCCTGCTTTTTATTGCTTGTGAGTATGATGGGATTGATCCTATAACCCAGGTGGACCCGGGTCCAGACCAGGGCGCTCCAGAAGTTACTATTAGTGCCCCTCTGGAGGGAAATACTATTAAAGTTATCGAGGAGGTTACAAGCATAGATATAAAATTCAAGGTAGTAGATGATATTGAGGTAGCCAGCATAGAGGTTATGGTAGATGGTAATATAATCGCCACTATGAGTGATTTTAAAGATTACCGAATTGTGATCGATGAGCTGGTTTATGATAATATTGCCAATGGAGATCACACGGTTACGGTAAAGGCAACAGACCTGGAAGGGAATGTGACTACCAAAACGGTGAATTTTAGTAAGGAGCCTCCATATTCTCCAAAATTCGATAATGAATATCTATACATGCCGTTTGATGGGGATTATGTTGACCTCATGACTTTGAAAAGTGCCGAAGTTACAGGTGATTTAGGTTTTGCCGGAGAATCTTTCTTAGGCTCTAATGCATATACCGGGTCTCCAGATTCTTATATTAATATTCCATTTGATGGATCTGTAGGTTCAGAGTTTACTGCGTCTTTCTGGTATAAAGTTAGTGGAGATCCCGATCGTGCCGGGATACTCGTAGCAGGAGCAGATGAAAACCGTACTCAGGGATTCAGGCTATTCCGTGAAGGAAATGCCGATGAACAACGTTTAAAACTAAACGTTGGAACTGGTACTGGCGAGGTTTGGAATGATGGCGGAATCATAGATCCTAACGAGGATGAATGGGTACATGTTGCTTTTACAGTAAATTCTGATGCAACGGTAATTTACCTTAACGGAAACCCTGTAAATACTGGCAATATGGCCGGATCTTCTATAGATTGGACCGGGGTTGAGGAATTAACCATTGGTGCCGGGGGTGAAACTTTTAGTTACTGGGATCACAAATATGATAGCAGTACTATAGACGAGTTGAGAATATTTGATGCTGCACTTTCTCAGGAGGAGATCCAGGGGTTAATCAACGCTTCTTCTGAAACCTTAAAACTATCATTTGAAGGTTCATATCAGGATGCGGTCTCTAATAGGGAGGTTACTGTAGTAGGTAATCCTGGATTTGCAGGTGAATCCATGGAAGGAACCAATGCCTATGCCGGGGCGGAAGGATCATATTTGACCATGCCTTCTGAAGGATTATTGAGTCCAACTTTTAGCGCTACCTTCTGGTATAAGGTAAATGCCAGCCCAGACCGAGCAGGTATTCTAGTAATAGGGCCGGAAGATACCGATAATCCTGAGGCACAAAATAAAAGAACAAGTGGTTTTCGTTTATTTAGGGGAGGGAATGCAGATGAACAGCGTATTAAACTTAACGTGGGTACAGGTGAAGGCGAAAGCTGGAATGATGGTGGAGTGATTAATGTAGCTGCTGGCGAATGGGTTCATGTCGCTTTTACAATTTCTGAAACCGAAACATCAATTTACCTTAACGGAGATCTTGTAAACACTGGCACTATGGCTAATCCTGTAGACTGGACCGGTACAGATTTGGTATCTGTAATGTCTGGTGCACCTCGTTTTACGGGGTGGGGACATCTTGCCGATACCAGTCTTATGGACGAACTTACCTTTTACAACAAAGTTCTTACTGAAGAAGAAATTGAAGCCAATATGGCTCAGTAGACACTTTAAGAATACTCCAGACAAAACCTAAGGTCTGGTCTGGAGTATTCTTACCTATTGGTTTTCTAAAAGAATAATCATTTCTACACCTTTGAATTAAAGAAATAAAGGTGTAGAGAAATGGATAATTATGTTCAAAATCCACCTTTCTAAATTATTGGTCTTTACAGGTTTTCTGTTAATGATGTCCTGTTCAAATGATTCCGGTCCCGGTTATCAGGAGCCCTATATTCCAGGGTCCCCTGAAGGTGATTCTTCAGATGACGGCCCGGTAGAAGGCAGTCTCACTGATAATGAATTACTGGATCTGGTTCAGGAACGAACTTTTAAATATTTCTGGGATTTTGCAGAGCCAAATAGTGGGATGGCCCGGGAGAGATCTCAGGATGATGCTTATGGTGGCCAGGGGAATGATATTGTTACTACCGGCGGAACCGGTTTTGGGCTCGCCTCATTTCCTACAGCGGTTGAACGTGGCTGGATTACCCGGGATGAAGCGACAGAACGATTGATCAAAATTCTGGATTTTCTAGACTCAGCTCCTAAATATCACGGGGCGTTTTCACATTGGTATTTGGGAAGTACAGCTCAAACCAGGCCATTTAGTGATCTGGATAATGGCGGTGATCTCGTGGAAACAGCCTTTTTAATTCAGGGCTTATTGATCTGCCGTCAATATTTTAATAATGGTTCAGAAAAAGAGAATGAGATAAATTCAAAAATTACCAATATCTGGGAAGATGTGGAATGGACCTGGTACACTCAGGGCGAAAATGTGCTTTACTGGCATTGGTCACCCTACAATCAGTTCGCGATAGATCTGAAGATCAAGGGCTGGAACGAATCTTTAATTGTATACGTGTTGGCAGCATCTTCGCCCACCTATCCAATTTCTGAAGAGGTATATAACGAAGGATGGGCCTCTAATGGTTCAATAATAACCAATAGAAACCACTATAATATTAATTTACCAATGGGCCCAAGGTACGGCGGACCATTGTTTTTTAGTCATTATTCATTTATAGGCCTGGATCCAAGAAATTTACAGGATCAGTATGCCAATTACTGGGTACAAAATGAAGCGCACAGCCTTATAAATTACAATTACTGTGTTGCCAACCCGAAGAACTACGAGGGTTATGGTGAAAATTCATGGGGTTTAACTGCCTCAGATAGTAGAGAAGGATATGCGGCGCATAGCCCTACCAATGATGTGGGAGTAATAACTCCTACCGCCGCATTATCCTCTTTTCCTTATACACCAGATGAATCTATGGCTGCTCTTAGATATTTTTATGAAGAGCAGGGAGATAAGCTTTGGGGTGAAATGGGATTTTATGACGCATTTTCTGAAGAATATAACTGGTATGCAGATGGATATCTGGCGATAGATCAGGGGCCTATAGTGGCGATGATAGAGAACTACAGGACGCAGTTGCCCTGGAATCTTTTTATGGCCAATCAAGAAATAAAGGATGGTTTAACCCGGCTTGGATTTAGTTATTAAGCCAGATCATTCGAACAACCTAAAAAATTAAAATGATCAAAAAATATTATCTGCTCATCCTAATACTAATTCTTGGCATTGCTTCATGTAAGAATGATCCCAAAGCAAGGGAGGTTGCTATTTCTGCCGGCAATATTTCCTTTGAAAAT
>JBFGDP010000091.1:0-9031 GCA_041580575.1 Christiangramia sp. | reverse complement strand
TACCAGAAACAGCTTTTGCTAAGTTTTCTTATTTTTTTAGGATTCACAATTATTGGAGCTTATAGTTCTGCATCAGATACAGCCTTTGTAAGATCTATCCTAGGCGACGCTTATGTGAATATGACCCTGGAAAATATAGCCAATAATGATCCTATGGCGGTGTACAAAAAAATGACAGAAACAGATATGTTCCTGGGAATTACCCTCAATAATATCAGGGTTTCCCTGATGGCTTTTTCACTGGGAGTACTGGCCGGCATAGGGACCATTTATATGCTCATGCAAAATGCCATCATGCTGGGCAGTTTTCAGTATTTTTTTTACGAAAAAGGTCTGTTTTGGGAATCTGCCCGCACAATCTGGATCCACGGCACCATCGAGATTTCAGTCATAATAGTGGCGGGCTGTGCTGGGCTGGTAGTAGGGAAAAGCATACTTTTCCCTGAAACTTATTCCAGGTTAAGATCTTTTACCAGGGGTGTAAAAAGCGGTTTAAAAATAGTGGTGAGCACCATCCCCTTTTTCATAATTGCCGGCTTTCTGGAAGGCTTTGTGACCAGAATGACCAATATGCCAGATCTTATTGCGATATTGATCATTATCAGCTCTTTTTGCCTCATCATATTCTATTACGTGTATTATCCCTTATATCTATTAAATAAATCCAAGAATGAACCCTGAGCAAATTCAATTTAAAAAGCAGCGCGAGCTGGGAGAAATTTTAAATGTTACCTTTCAATTTATACGACAGAATTATAAAACTGCCGGAAAAATTATGCTCCGCATCGTGGGACCGGTCTTCCTGCTTCTTATTGCCGCAGTAACCTATTATAGCTGGTCTACCGTGGGAGATTCACTTTTTGACAATTCAGGATTTCATGGATCAGATTTTTTAATTTCCCTGGGGCTCATGTTACTGGCTTACCTGCTCTATATATCTACGATGACCGGAACGATGTATCATATCATACTTTCTTATATTAATAATGAAGGAAATATTCTGGCCACAGAGGTTCAGGCCGGTATGAAGGCCGATTTTGGAAAATTACTGGTACTTACCTTCATCTCATGGCTGATCATATTTGCAGGTATGTTATTCTTCATATTTCCCGGTATCTATTTATTCGTCCCCCTTAGTCTGGCAACAGCAATACTGGTATTTAGAAGAGAAAGCGTCATGGAAAGTATTTCAGAATCATTTAGATTGATAAAGGACAACTGGTGGATGACCTTCGCTACCCTGCTGGTTATTGGCATCATTGTATACCTGATAAGCCTGGTTTTCCAGTTACCAGCGATCTTTTACTATCTGTTTCGCGCCTTTACTATTGCCAGTGAAGGATCTGCCGGTAATCCAAACGATATCCTGGGTCCCGGCTATATTCTTATTAATGTATTCACGTCCTGTGTTCAATATATCATCTATAGTATCACGCCTATAGGAGTGGCCTTCGTATATTTTAACCTGAATGAGAAGCAGAATTTCACAGGTACTTATGAGACCATTCAGAATCTAGGTAATAATAATTAGTGGTGAAAAAATGTTTTCTTTTCCTGATCCTTTTTCTTTCTATCGGAAACCTTTTTCCGCAGGATAAAGAAACCATTGATATAAAACAGGAAACCCAGTATGATACTACAGAAAACCTGTCTCCACTCAAATTTGATCAAACCAAGATCTCTGAGTATAAATCCCAAAAAGAATTTGATTATATCGATAGAGCCAAAAGCGAGAGTTGGTGGACCAGATTTAAAAGATGGATCAATAAAAAATATAATGATCTTTTAAAATGGCTATTCGGTTCATATGAACCAGGCAGCCTGTTATCTCTTTTTATAAGCGCGCTGCCATATATACTTTTGTTATTGCTCCTGGGAATCATCGTCTGGCTTTTCACTAGGCTGAATCCCGGTGGAATATCCCTCTCTAAACCAAAGACCAGCGAGGTGCTATTATCTAAGGAGGAAGAACTGGTCAAGCATGAAGATCTCCCTGCTCTAATTGCCCAGGCCGTGCGCGATAAGAACTACCGGCTTGCTGTTCGCTATTATTATTTGAATGAGCTAAGAAAACTTGACGAATTACAACTCATTACCTACGAATACCAAAAGACCAACAAAGATTATGCAGAAGAAATAAAGAACAAAGGTCTGCGCAAACTCTTTTATGAAACCACCAGAATGTATGAATTCATCTGGTATGGTGGGTTTGGAGTTTCAGAAACTGCCTATCGGCATATTGAAAAAGGATTTTTGGAAATGGAACAGGTGCTAAATTCTGCAGTTCATGAATAATACCTATAAGATAGCTCTGGGGCTATTCCTGCTGCTCATAATTTCACTAGCCTGGCTGGAAAGTACAGAACCCGAACCCATCAACTGGACACCAAGTTTTACCGCTAAAGATAAGATCCCCCTCGGGGCATTTGTGTTTTACGAAAATCTCAAAGCCACCCATGAGAACATAGAAGATATAAATATTCCTCCTTACGAATATTTGAATAGTTCCCCGGGAATGGGCACCTATTTTTTCCTGAACAATTTAGTGACCTTTGATAAAAAAGAACTTGAAGATTTGCTTAACTGGGTCGCAGACGGTAACAGGTTATTTATTTCTGCCTATGGTTTTGGCAATCACCTGGCCGATACCTTATCCCTTGAGACTGCATCGCATATAAGTACAGATGGCTTCACCTCCCGCCCTAACCTGAACCTGGTAAACTCCGGCCTGCAGCTGGCAAAAGCTGCTGAATTTGATCATGACCTGCCGGCGATATATTTTAAAGAGATAGATACCAGTAAAACCGTGGTGCTGGGTACTGCCCAATTTGAAGATAAGGAGGCGTCAAAAAAAGTGAACTTTATAAAGACCGGTTTTGGAAATGGTGAAATCTTTTTGCACACCACCCCGCAGGCCTTTAGCAATTACTTTCTTTTAAAAAACGACAATTACAAGTATACCGAAGCCTTGCTGGCTTACCTGGAAGGAAATACTATTCTATGGGATGCTTATTATAAATCTGGGAAAAGTTTTTTCACATCTCCACTTTACATCCTTCTGAATAACCGGGCACTCAAATGGGCTTATTACTTCATACTTATAGCCTCTATAATCTTCATTCTATTTGAAGGTAAAAGGAAACAAAGAGCCATCCCCGTTATCGACCCTCCCGCGAACAGGTCGTTTGAATTTACCGAAACTATTTCCTCCCTATATCTCGAACAGCAGAAATTTCACGAACTTGGACTGAAGAAGATCGCTTTATTCATGGAATTTATACGCACGCATTACAGGTTGGACACTTCAGAGATCAACGAACAATTTTATAAAGATCTTTCTATTAAAAGTGAGAAATCTATAGAAGATGCTAAGAATCTCTTTGATTTTATGCAGGATTTTCAACAGAACAAAGAAAACAATAAGCAGGATTTCTTTCAGCTTGCAAAACAGATAAATACTTTTAAAAACAAATATGGAGAATCAGGAAACTAACCATAACAACGAGATTAATTTTGAGAACAGAATTCCTTTGGAAGATCTTAAAAACTCTATCGATTCCTTAAAAGACCAGCTTTCAAAAGTTATTGTTGGCCAGGAGAATTTTGTGGAATTACTTATTGTGGGCTTGCTGGCGAACGGCCATGTTCTCATAGAAGGTGTGCCCGGGGTAGCTAAAACCATAACTGCCAAATTGTTCGCTAAGTGTTTGGATACCAATTTCAGTAGATTACAATTCACTCCAGACCTTATGCCGAGTGATGTACTGGGAACCTCGGTTTTCAATATGAAAACCTCTGATTTCGAATTTAAAAAGGGACCGGTCTTTTCTAATATTATTCTAATTGACGAAATAAATCGTGCCCCTGCCAAGACACAGGCCGCTTTATTTGAAGTCATGGAAGAACGCCAGGTGACCATAGACGGGAATATGTATAAAATGGAAGCGCCATTCATGGTGCTGGCCACACAAAACCCTATTGAGCAGGAAGGTACTTATGCCCTGCCCGAAGCTCAACTAGACCGTTTCCTTTTTAAGATCGATGTTGGTTATCCTGAATTTGAGGATGAAGTGTTGATCTTAAAAACACATCATCAGAGAAAAGGTAAATTACCCGAAACAGCAATAGAAGCTGTACTAACTCCCGAGACCATAAGCCGTTTGAGAGATCAGATCTATGAGATCGTGGTTGAAGAAAAATTACTGCATTATATCGCAGAACTAATACAAAAGACCAGGAACCATCCACATTTGTACCTTGGCGCCAGTCCGCGTGCATCTATTGCGGTAATGAATGCTGCCAAGGCCTTTGCCGCCATTAATGGTAGAGATTTTGTGATCCCAGAGGATATTAAAAATGCTCTCAAGCCTGTTCTGGGGCATCGTCTTATACTTTCTCCAGATCGCGAAATGGAGGGGATGACCGCAGGCCGGGTGATAGATATGATCGCACAATCTGTTGAAATCCCTCGCTAGTGCTTACATTCCTTAGATCTTTATATTTTGGTAAAAGGCTATTCTACGCCTTCATCTTCATTGCCATACTTTTTTTGATCTCGTTCTGGGTAAAACCATTATATAGTATGACCTGGGTCTTCGCTGCAATTATTCTGGTGCTCGCTTTAATAGACATTATCATACTTTTTACAGGAACCGGCATTAAAGCAGAAAGAACTCTTCCTGAAAAATTTTCAAACTCAGATGAAAATATAGTTCAGATAATTATTGAAAGTACCTTTGGTTTCAAGGTTTTTGCTGAAGTTATAGATGAAATACCGGTTCAATTTCAAAAAAGGGATTTTTTAAAGACACTAAGGCTTAGTGAATATTCCAGTACAAGCTTTGAGTACCTACTTAAACCTTTAAAAAGAGGGGAGTATATCTTCGGGAATCTGAATGTTTATATCTTATCTCCACTTAAGCTTGCCAAAAGGAAGTTCATTTTTAACAAAGATCAGCAGGTAAAGGTCTACCCCTCATTCGTGCAAATGAAGAAATTGGATTTTCTGGCTCTTGACCAAAAAATAAGTTTGCATGGGATCAAACGTATTCGTCGCATTGGCCATACGATGGAATTTGAACAGATAAAAGAATATGTTAGAGGGGACGATGTAAGAACCATCAACTGGAAAGCAACGGCTAAGCACGGAAATTTGATGGTAAATCAATTCCAGGATGAAAGATCACAACCTGTATACTCGGTCATTGATTGTGGCCGTATTATGAAGATGCCATTTGAAGGCCTAAGTTTACTGGATTATGCTATAAACAGTGCCCTGGCATTTTCTAACGTCGCATTAAAGAAAAAAGACAAGGTTGGCCTTTTGTCTTTTTCCAATAAGATAGACAACCTGCAGAAAGCCAGTTCTAAACTTAGTCAGTTAAACCTCTTGATGGAAGCGCTCTATAAGGTTAATACCGGTTATTATGATAGCGATTACAGTCTTTTATATTCGAGGGTGAAAAAGCATATTACCCACCGAAGCCTCCTGATGCTTTATACCAACTTTGAGCATATGTCTGGTTTGCAGCGGCAATTACCATTTTTAAAAGCCCTGGCCAGGCAACATCTTCTGGTAGTTATATTTTTTGAAAATACCGAGGTAACCAGATTAACCGAAATTATTCCGGCCACAATTCGGGAAAGCGCACAGCAGACCGTAGCAGAACAATTTTTGCACGACAAATTGTTAATGGTGAAAGAATTGCAAAGGCATAGTATTCAAACCATACTTACCAAACCGGCAGAGCTGAGTATAAATACAATTAACAAGTACCTGGAAATTAAATCCAGAGGATTGCTTTAAAATTACAATTCGGTTAAAAATTTCCACAGTTCGGTTAGAAGTTTTTCCTGGCGAGGTACTTTGAACATATGTTTGTTTCATAATAAATAAAACAATAATATTATGAAGACAATAGCGATTTTAGTAGCAATGATTCTGGGAGCCTGCGTTCAGGCCCAGACAGAGAACAATGGGAGCATTAGTGCAATAGTCACCAATGTGACCGGTACAGAAGGTAATGTGAAATTTGGCCTTTATACAGCCGAGACGTTTATGAAAGCTGAACCAGATTATGGGATAAAAGCAGAGATCCAGGATGGTAAAGCAATAGCTGTTTTTAAGAATATACCGCAGGGCACCTACGCACTCCTGGTAATGCATGATGTGAACGACAACGGAAAAATGGATTTCGATGCCAACGGCATCCCACTGGAAAGTTTTGGTGCAAGTGGAAATGGATTGAGTTATGGACCTCCCAGCTGGCAAGAGACAAAGTTTGATTTCACTGGCGATTCTACAAAGATGGAATTAAGATTCTAACCTTAAATAAATTAATATGAAAACTATAGTCCTTTGGTGTTGCCTGAGCCTCGTATCCATCTGCAATTTTAATGCACAATCTTTTGAAACCGATAAAAAGGCTCAGAAAGACCTGCTGAAACTTAACTTTATCATTGGCGAATGGGAAGGAAGTGGTTGGCGTATGTCTCCTGAAGGCGTGAAACATACCTTTGAGCAAACCGAACATGTGCAATACAAACTTGACAGCACGGCGATTCTGATAGAGGGAAAAGGTACTGCCAACGAGCAGGTTATTCATAATGCTATGGCAGTGATCACCAGCAATGATACCCCGGGGGAATATGAATTCCAGTCATTTCTGCAGAACGGCATGAAAGGCAATTTTAAAGCAGAGATCAGGGATAACGTATTTTACTGGTATCCCAATGAAAATGTTAGATACATCATTAAGATCAATGAGCAGGGAGAATGGTTTGAGACCGGTGAATACCAACGCCAGGGTGAGTGGATGCAATTCTTCGAAATGACCCTCTCCAGAAAGTAACCACAGAAAATAATTTACGCATTTTTAAGTATGAACCCTTTCATTCCGGAAGGGTTTTTCAATAGATAAAACAAAGTTAAAAGCTATTTAAAATAAGAAAAACTTATACCTTTGTATTTAGCAAAACAGATAAAATGACTATCACCCAGCTCCATTATGTATTAGCGGTTGCAGAACATAAGAATTTCACCAAGGCTGCACAGAAGGTATTTGTGACTCAGCCTACCTTAAGTATGCAGATCCAGAAACTGGAAGATGAACTTGAGGTTACTATTTTTGATCGTACTAAAAAACCTATTCAACTTACCGAAGTTGGAGAAAAGATCGTACAGCAGGCCCGCAACATAGTTAATGAAAGTGACCGTATCCTGGATATTGTAGATCAGCAAAAAGGATTTATCGGCGGAGTTTTCAGGCTTGGAGTGATCCCTACTATTATGCCCACGCTTCTACCTATGTTCATTGGTAGTTTCCTTAAAAAATATCCGAAGGTAAAACTTAAGATTGAAGAACTGCATACAGAGGCCATTGTAGATAAGTTAAAAGAAGGTCACCTGGATGCTGCTATTGCCGCTACTCCATTGGAAATTGAAGGTATCAAAGAGAACGTACTGTATTATGAGCCATTTGTACCATATATACCTGCGGCACTGGATACTACAAACTCCAATAAGATCAGGGTAGAAGACCTGGATATTAATAAGATACTTCTATTGGAAGATGGTCATTGTTTTAAAGATGGCATCATCAATCTTTGCAAGGCCTCCCGGGATTATGGTGATGACCAGTTACAACTGGAAAGCGGTAGTTTTGAAACCCTGGTTAAACTGGCCAACGAAGGCTTGGGTATGACCTTGCTACCTTATTTACACACCCTCGATCTTAAAGAAAACGAAAAGAAAAACCTGAAAATGTTTACAGATCCGGTACCGGCTCGTGAAGTAAGTCTCATCTATAATCGCAGTGAACTTAAAATGCAGATCATAGAAGCACTTAGAAGTACCATTGCCGGAGTAGTAAAAGGAGCTATCACCTTTCAGAATGTAGAAATCATAAGTCCGCTGAGTAAGAAGAAAGAATACGTCACCAATTAAAAAAAGCGGCTTTAAGCCGCTTTTTCTTTAGTTATTTAAATAAATTAAACATTGATTTAATTCTGGATTCTGCCTGGTTAAAGCTACTATCCAAACTCTTAATTCCTCTATCTCGTGAGGTAGTAAACGTTGTACAGCTTTTTTAACCTCCTTACAGAATAAATTAGCATCAAAACTAACTTTTGAAAGTATCGTTTTGGTGTATTCAAACATCGCTCTCGCCATAATTTGAAATTGATTTAAGTTAGGGTTAGGTTGATAAAAACAAGTAGAGTTTTACTATAGGCAGTAACTGTTTTTGTTCTGCTAAATATAGCAAACCATTCCCTATTAAACTATTATATTAAAATTTTAACAATTTTAAAACCTGTTATCTCCACTCAACACGTCACCAATTCCGCCTAAAATACTGCCTTCTCCTTTATCTTTACCACCACCCTGTGGTGCAGCCTGGTGGATCCTGCTGGCCAACCTGCTAAATGGTAATGATTGTATATAAACCGTACCCGGTCCGGTTAAGGTTGCAAAAAACAGTCCTTCCCCTCCAAAAAGTGTATTGCGTATTCCGCCCACAAACTCTATATCATAATCCACCGTATGGTCGAACCCTATGATGCATCCGGTGTCGACTTTTAATTTTTCTCCCGGCTTCAATTCCTTTTCTGCCATGGTACCACCGGCATGAACAAATGCCATCCCGTCACCTTCAATCTTTTGCATAATAAAGCCTTCACCACCAAAAAATCCTCGCCCCAGTTTCCGGCTGAATTCTATTCCAATGGAAACACCTTTAGCTGCACAAAGGAATGCGTCCTTCTGGCAGATGAATTTACCATTGAACCTGGTGAGATCTATTGGAATGATCTTACCGGGATATGGTGAGGCAAAACTTATCTTCTTTTTACCAGAAAACTCATTCGAGAAAATGGTCATGAACAAGGTTTCCCCGGTAAGCAATCTCTTTCCTGCTCCCAGTACTTTGCCTAAAAAACCTTCATTTTGCTTGGAACCATCTCCAAATATGGTATCCATTTTTATACCATCGTCCATCATCATGAAATTTCCGGCTTCAGCAATTACTGCTTC
>JBFGDP010000090.1:0-9069 GCA_041580575.1 Christiangramia sp. | reverse complement strand
TTTAACCGGAAATGGGGCCTGGGAACCTCGTCTACCCTGGTAAATAATCTGGCGCAATGGCTGCAAATAAACCCGTACAGGCTACTGGAGGAAAGTTTTGGGGGCAGTGGTTACGACATAGCCGTTGCCGGTAGTAACCTACCGGTTACCTACCAGTTAACCACAAATGGTCCCGCAGCACTTACCGCAGATTTTGATCCTGCTTTCAAGGATGAACTTTTCTTTGTGTATTTAAATCGCAAACAGAACAGCAGAGAAGCTATCGCACATTACAAAAACCAACCTCTCGATAATATTCATGATTTAACCGAGAAGATATCCGGCATTACAGAACAGATCATAAGTTGTGGAAACATTGAAGAATTCAGGATGCTTATGAATGCTCATGAAGTGCTCATTTCCCGGGCAATTAACGTACCTCGCATCAAAACAACGCTTTTTCCCGATTTTCCCGGTCTTATAAAGAGCCTTGGCGGCTGGGGTGGAGACTTTATCCTGGCTAGCGGAAGGGATGAGGAAAAGCAGTACTTCAGAGAAAAAGGCTATTCCACCATATTTGAATATTCAGAATTGATCAAATAAAAAAAACCTCACCAAAAGGTGAGGTTTTTTTTAAGTGTTAGACCGCGATCCTAGTAGAACCTTGACCTGTTATCTTCAATTTCAGCCTTCTTCTTAAGAGCTTCAAATACTCTGGAACCTGCCTGAGCTCTACGAGCAGCGCTTTCCTGCTGAGCAAATCCTTTATAAGATTCCATCGCGGGAGCTTCGAATTTACTAACCAGTTCAGCTACATACACTCCTTTTTCACCTGCAATAGGCTCACTTACTTTACCAGGCTCCATAGAGAATACTGCTCCTACTACCTCAGGCTCCTCACCGGCACCTGCCAGGGTAGGACTGCTAAGGTTAACAGCGTCTGCTGTTTGAACGCTTACACCCTGGTTAGAGGCGATCTCCTGTAAAGTATTTCCTTTAATTCGGGTCTTTATAAGCTCAGCTTTCTTCTTTTTCTTAAGAATAGGAGTTACAATCGCAGAAGCTTCTTCTACGCTCATTAAACCTTTATCTTTCTTTGAGGTTAGCTGTGCGACGATGTAACCATTATTGGTATCAAATCTTCTCACATCTCCAACTTCAGCTTCATCTTCGAATGCCCACTGAACAACCCTTCTCTGAGCACCGGCTCCGGGAATATTCTCTTCCAGAGCTTTTACGTCTTTTACCGTCTTAACCTCGTAATTCTCTTTTTTAGCAACTTCTGCGAAGTCACCTTCAGATGCTGAGATCTCGAACTTCGTCACTTCATTAAAAAGGTTATTCATAGTTTTTTCTGAAGCTTCGATCTCACGAGCTATAGTGGCAACCTTCACAGCTCTTGCCGCTTCAGTTTGATCGTCAATAGAGATCACATGATATCCAAGAGGGGTCTCTACAACTCCAATATCACCTGTTGAATTATCAAAAACATAATTTTCGAAAGCAGGAATCATCATTCCCGGAGTGAAATATCCAAGATCACCTGCCTGCTCCTTATTTGAAGTATCTGCTGAAAATTCTGATGCTAATGCAGCAAATTTATCTTTATCATTTCTGGCAACACCGGCTATACTATCTGCCAATTGCTGAGCCTCTTCTTTTGTCCTTCCAGAACCAGCTCCCAATTGAGAACCTTCATAAGAAATAAGAATATGACTGGCTTTCACAGAGTCGGGGATAGTTTTTGTTTCAACGACCTTGCTTAATTTCCAGTATCCGTTCTCCTCGTAAGGACCAAAGGTCTCACCTTCGTTAAGGTTGAAAATCGCTTCTGCGTTCTCCCCGGTGAAATCGTTTCTGAACTTGAATCTATTCTCAAATGGCAAATCTGAGTTATTGCTGATAAATTCAGCATAATCATTGGTATTATCAAATCCTGCAACCGTATCATTTGCTCCAATTGCGGCATTATATTCTACGCGCTGTTTTCTTAATGATTCTATAGCCTCTCTGGCTTCAGATTTATCGTCTGTAGAAGCTGTTTCGGTGAAGATCACATACTGCATACTTCTAGAAGCCTCTGTCTTGAATTTAGCCGGATGATCTTTAATATAAGCAGAGATCTCAGATTTTGTTACCTCTACTTCACTATCTGGAATAGAAGAGTAAGGAATCTGCACGAACTTCATATTGATATTATCATTCTGAAGCCTGTAAGCCTGCTCACCTTCTAATAAAGTAGCTCCAACACCTGCACTTACCATATTGTAATAAGTGTTCAGTTTGGCGGTATTAGCAAGATTAGAAGTGAACTGCTGCCATTGCTGGTATGCCTCAGGAGAAGTCTCCTTCAGGTTGGCAACATATTCTCTTAACCTGTTTTCATCGAACATGCCTGCTTCATTCATAAAATTTGGGTTCCCCGCCATTTGCGAACGCACCAGGTTAGTGATCTGTCCTTCTCCG
The DNA here is from genome assembly GCA_041580575.1 of Christiangramia sp. Taxonomy (GTDB): domain Bacteria; phylum Bacteroidota; class Bacteroidia; order Flavobacteriales; family Flavobacteriaceae; genus Christiangramia. Next base: position 6,624 of record JBFGDP010000090.1, on the reverse strand, counting down.
GCTCTTATCCCTAATTCCTCCACCTGCTCCTTAAGGATAACCTCTCTTAATTTCTGGTCCCAAACACGGTTTACCGCCTGGGTAGTACTTACATTTCTACCCATATTTCTTTCAAACGCCTCTACTTCACGAGCGAATTCCTCTCTACTGATCTCTTCACCATTCACGGTGGCGATCACATTTTGAGAATTTTGAGAACTTAAGCCTCCATTTCTGATCACATCGGCCAAAACGAAAGAAAATAAAGCCAATGCAATGATGATAATCAAGAAAACAGACCTTTGTCTGATTTTGTTTAATACTGCCATTTGAATGTATTATTTGTCAAAATATAGGGGGCGAAAATAAGGTTTTTAACCTAATAATAAAATTAAAAATTAGCAAATTCTTAACTTTAAATCTTTAAGCTTCAGGATTGATTTTTAGTTCTACCAATTCGATTTTGGTATTGGAAGTTTCAATGATTTTTATCTCAAAATCATCGATTTTTATAACCTCCCCCTGCTGGGGAATTTCTTCGGTATGATTTACAATATAACCACTCAGGGTTTCATAATTTTCACCTACCGGGATATCTGTTTTATAGATCTCGTTTAAATAGTCTACCTCTAACCTGGCAGAAAACTTGAAATAACCTTCGTCGATCTTCTCTTCGATCAAGACTGCCGAGTCATGCTCATCTTCAATCTCCCCAAAAAGCTCTTCGACAATATCTTCTACCGTCATCATACCACTGGTCCCTCCATATTCATCTATGACCACTGCTATACTCTTTCTCTTTTTGATGAGGATATTGAGAACATCTTTGATCCACATGGTTTCAGGGACAAAGATTACCGGAAGCAAGATAGACTTTATGGATTTTGGCCTTTTGAACAATTCAAAGGAATGAACGTAACCTATAATATCATCGATGGTCTCATTATAAACCAGCAATTTTGAGAGCCCGGTTTCAGTAAATGTTTCAATAAGGTCATTTGGATGCTGGTTTTGGTCTACTGCAATGATCTCTGTTCTGGGGATCATTACCTCTCTGGCCTTAATTTCTGAAAATTCCAGAGCATTCTGAAAGATCTGTATCTCGCTATCCACGCTTTCATGTTCATCTACGGTTTCCATTTGCTCACTTATAAAATTCCCCAACTCCACTTTACTAAAAGCGAGCTGCACTTCATCCCCTTCAGTTTTAAAAAATCTTTTGAGAATGATGTCTGAGATCCAGATCACGAACGAGGACACGAAGCTGAAGATCAGATAGAAAACATAAGCCGGTACCGCAAAGAACTTCAGCATGGTATTGGCATAAATCTGGAAGATCACTTTCGGAAGAAATTCTGCTGTTAACAGAATAATTAAGGTAGAAATAATGGTTTGAGTAAGCAAGCTTAAATCCTGGATCATGTAGTTCACGAAGCCACTATTGGATTCAATACCTCCAAGCCACGCCATTAAAAGATCGCCCATAAAAAAACCGTACACTACCAGGGCAATGTTATTCCCAACCAGCATGGTGGCGATAAATTTTGAAGGTTTTTTGGTGAGTCGTTTCAGGACTTTGGCAAGAAAATCATTCTGTCTTTTCTCGATCTCGATAAATATCTTGTTGGAAGACACATAAGCGATCTCCATCCCTGAGAAAAAAGCAGAAAGTATAAGGGAAAAAACTATAATAAGTATATCAACCTCCATTCAGGTTATTTATTACGATCCTCATATTTGCGCCTAAAACGCCTTTTGAAGAAGAACATAAAAACGGCGATAGCAACAAAGAACAGGAACAAATAAGCCCGGTTTCTTTCTGTATTCCATATCCTGACAGCTTCAAAAATAAAGAACGCCGCAAAGAACAAATAGGCGTATTCAAAGTATTTAAAAAATTTATTCATTCTCCTCTTCTTCTATGATTTGTATCCCCGTATTGGTTCTTGAACGAAAATTACTGAAATCCTGATTAGAATCAAAACCCAGATCTTCTGTATAAGATCCATCAGGAAATCTGATAGTATTAGGTTTATCTGTAAATATCCAGCTTCTGTCCTGGTCCCAGAAAATCTGGCTGGCTTCTAATTTAGTGCTATCTGCAGTAAGAATCACTACATTCCCCTGGAGATCTATCAATTTGGTAAGTTCGTAGACGATGCCATAATCTGCTGTTACCGTATTCTTCTTATTCTTCTCATCAAAGAACTCCACTTCTACCCCATCAGGAAATTCACGGTATGGAAATGACTTATTGGTATAATCCAGCATTTTCGCGCTTTTTAACGTTGCCACTAACCTTCCTGAATCTGTAAATTTAAGATTGATGCCTTCAGCAATGGCCTGCGGCGCATCTTCTTCCAGGCTAAATGCTCTCACCTGCCTGAGATTACCTTCACATGAAAAAAGCATTGTCACGCCTAAGAGCGTGACAATGCCTGAAATTATATTACTATATGTAAGTTTCATCTTATAGGTTCGGGATACGAACGGTCTCCCCGATCCAGCATCCTATAGAAATCGCATCTCCGGCATTTCTACTAGACTGGAACACATCAGATTTCTGTGGCGCTCTACCTTTATAGGCAGCAGCAGCCTGATTTGCGTTACCAGAAATTGATGGATCTACTCTTGCCGCTCTGGAAGCATAATCTGCAGCTAACCAGTAAACCGCTCTTTTAGTGAAAGTATCGTCACCACAGTTATTCGCACTCTGAGCATACATGCTCGCGATCTGCAGATAGGCACTACCTAGAGATGGTTTTGCTTGCAGGGCTTTATTATAAAAGCTTCTTGCCTGGCTAAAACTACCTTTTTCCTTATAGTTGTTCGCAATCCTGTAATAGATTTTCGCTTTATCAGATTTGTTGGTCTCAAGTTCGGCAGCCTCATTATAGTACTCCAAGGCTTTTGTTCTGTTCCCTTCAGATTCAGCTAACTGACCCAGTGAATAAGCCGATTTTGCTGAAGGCTGTAATTTATGCAGAGCTTCAGACACCTGGATAAACAACGGATCTTCTGTACAGTCTTTAGCAGAAAGTCTCGCGTTTACATTCTTTAACCAGTTAACATCTGCTTTTTTTGCATCAAAATCTTTCTTATATAATGGTACAAGGTTATCACAATCTGCTCTTGCCCCAAGTTTCGCATTGATCGCCTCTTTCACTTTACTATAGTTAGCAAGGTTGATCTCTGCATACTTGATCTGCTTCTGCTCCTTAGAAGTAAGACTACCACCTTCTTCCTGCTTTTTCAATAAAGGAGCAAGGTTCTCTGCAGCTTCGTTCTCTTCTTCTTCGATCTTATTAAAAACCCTGTCATAGTTATCAAATACATCCTGAAGGGTTTTCTCACCCTCATCCTGCATTTCTACCATCAGGTCAAAGTATGCATAAAGACCTTTTGGACTTTTAAAGTTTTCTTTATCCTCTGTATAAGCCTTATCAAAAGCCCTGTATTGATCTTCTTTATCCCCGATCTTATTATCGAACTTCAGTAAAGCGATATCTGAGTAGATCTTACCTTTAGAGGTTTTAGTTGGGTAAAGTTCAAGCCTGGTTTCCCAAACATCGATCAACTCTTCTACTAATTCCTTTTTATCTCCCTGCTCGGCTTTATCGATCTTATATTCTAAAGCTCTTTCAAGGTATTGATAGGTAGCCAGACTATATTTTGGGCATTCGTCCTTAACTTTCATCAAAGCAGGGTAAGCTGCTTCATAGTTCTTCGCTTTTGCATCATCATAAGCCAAAGCCGCCATAGTAGCGCAATCACCAGATTGTGCACTTATAGACCCTAAACCAGACAAAGCAATTGTCATTAGTGCTAGAAATCTCTTTTTCATTTTGTCGTTTTATTGTAGTGGTTAATTAAATTTTCTTTTCGTGAACCATTTATCATTTAAAGAAAGTCCAACAGACAATCTTAAAAAGTTCTCCTGAATTAATCCAGAATCCCTGGTACCTCTTTGTCCCAGCTCTATTCCTAAATTAATATTGGAGAAGTTTGATCCAACTGGCAAACCTAATCCAAAAGACATGCCAAACTCATTTATGGATTCGTCATTCACAATAAGTCCGGTCTCATCATATCTGAAGCCAGCTCTGTAAACTACTCGTTCCAGGTAGTTTGAAAATGAATTATACTGCGGAATATAAAATCCTCCAATAGAAAATTGGGAAGCATCTTCATATTCACCATTATCTCCTCTAAAACTAAAACTATCAGCATAAGATGAAGATCCTACACTGGCATATTCTGCTCCTATAAACCATTTGTTCTGCTCGCCAAGACCTGCCCCAAGACTGATCTTTGATGGAAACTCAAATTGAGTATCTGACAGATCCAACTCTCTGAAATCTATAGTTCGGCCGGTACCACTGCTAAAATCTACTGTAGAGATCTCTCTGAAATTCTCAGAATCCAGATCCATAGCAGGCGCATAAGTAGAAGCAACATGCAACATCAGTTTCTCATTCAGCATCTTTTGATAATTCACCCCAAAGTTAAAGCTAAATCCCCTAATATCAGACCTGTTCACATCTGTAGTTCCATATTGAAGCTCCTCCCTGTTAATACTTTGAGAATTTTGAAAATTCCCAAAGTTATAATTGGCATCTACACCCAAACTAAGCTCTGAGGTTACTGCCCATCCAGCAGAAAGGAAGACCTTATTCATTCCTCCACGTCCATTCAATAAACTGGCAGACCCTTCTTCCATATCCAAAATGCGGTAACCAACAGAAGTATAAGGCACAACTCCCAGACCTAAACCTACTTTATCGCTCACCGGGAAGGCAAGAGACAAATAATCCAGGGAAGTGATCTTAGCATTATCACTGGCATTATCACTTTCAAGGCTTATACGATCGTGACTCGCCCCTACAGAGTAATTTGTAAGCCTTAACTTACCATATCCGGCAGGGTTTTGCATATTAACATGAATACTATCTGCAAAGATACTCAATCCTCCCATAGCTCTATTTTCTACGGTACCTTTAAAGTTCGTTAAACCAATGCCATAATACGAATAAGGCGAAGAAACGTTTTCTTGTGCTTTAGCTATAAATGCTGAAAAAAAAGCTACGATTACTATAAATCGTTTTATCATTGAGTATTGTTAAATTCTAGAATGAAATTGAGTCCTTCTAACAAAAAATTTGAGTTCGCAAATATGCTATTTTTTAATGGTATAGACAAAACTTGGCTGTCGCCACCAGTAAAAATTACTGTTAAATCTTCAAATTGAGAGTTATAGGAATCTATAGTTCCCTTTAATTCCATTTTAATTCCGTTAATAACCCCCGATAATATACTGCCTTCAGAAGTATCGCCTATAAGTTTGGCTTCTGGCTGCGGATTTACTAACGGTAATTTTGCTGTAAACTTGTGCAGACTCTTAAATCTCATATACATACCAGGCGAAATGGCACCTCCAAGATATTCATCATCTGAGTTTTTCAGATCATAGGTGATACAGGTGCCCGCATCGATTATTAAAACATGTTTCCCGGGATAAGATTGAACTGCCGCAGCCACCAATGCGATTCGATCTTTTCCCAGTGTTTTTGGTGTTGCATATTTATTGTTGAAGGGAACGCTTGTGGAATGATCCAGGAGCAGTACCGGAAATGCTTTTTCCAGGACAGATATCATCTTTTTTTCATCTGAGGAAACACTTGAAACTATTGAATTCTGAATTTCAGGATATTTTTTCCTAATTTTTTCAAACTCACCTAAAAATTTTTCTTTTTTGAAACTCCGCTTTTCCAGCAGGCTATTGTTTTGAAAAACAGCAGTCTTTACAGAGGTATTCCCAACATCAACAACTAAATTCATCCAGATTTTCTTAGGAAAGCAAAAATACAAAAGCATTTTTTTAAAATTTCCTTTGTGAGTTCCTAAAAATGAAATTATATTTGCCACCGCTTAAACAAGCAACTGGTGCCTTAGCTCAGTTGGTAGAGCAAAGGACTGAAAATCCTTGTGTCCCTGGTTCGATTCCTGGAGGCACCACCTTAAAACCCTGAACTTTTTAGTTCAGGGTTTTTTAATTTTGGGCCTATGCATTTTCTACATATAATATATTCCAAAAAATCGAATAAATATTATACTGGAGAAACTTCAGATATACATACGAGGTTGGAATTCCATAATAACCATCATAATAAAAAGGCTTTTACTTCCTCGGCTAATGACTGGGTCATGAAATTCACTTATAAGACTTCATCCAAAGAAGATGCTATATTCTTAGAAAAATTTATCAAAAGAATGAAAAGCAGAAAATTCATTGAAAAAATCATACTTAATCCTCTCATTTTAGCGCAGATTTTAGCTGAAAGATCCTGACCCCTGGTTCCCCCGATGCTTCGGGGCTGGAGGCACCACCTTAAAACCCTGAACTCTTTAGTTCAGGGTTTTTTAATTTGGGACCTATCCATAGATCTGAACCGATAAACTATAAACCGATCTTAAATGAAAATGCCCGACCTTTCTGACAAGGACGGACATCTAGCTTTATCTACTATTTTCAATATCCTATTATACAAATAGAATTTACCCGATCAGGAATGTCTGATCAGTTAAAAATTAGGTTAAGGGTAAAAATGTAGTTCAAATTATACGTTATGAACGATTACGTTCACA
>JBFGDP010000089.1:0-9106 GCA_041580575.1 Christiangramia sp. | reverse complement strand
CCTGAATATTAATATCTGCGGGACAGGTAATTACCGGATCAGTAATATCAAAAGCAGGGGTGCGCTGATAGATCTCCAGTTCAAATCGTATAGCTGTAGGTATAAAACCAAAAAAGTTTATTCCTTCAACATTACTATTATTAACAAATAATCGATCACATTCATTAAAATCCAGATCGAAGGGAAAGTCAATCTTATCAACGAGAAAAGATCTGTAAACTTGATTCTGATCAAAAATTTTAATTATAAAATCTTCATTTCTAATTCCGTCTCTAATATCTCCAGCAATGGAAATTAAATCTCCAGCAGTCAATTCGTCATAATTAATGAAATCTTCAAAGTCTACTCTATTAGCATACTCCAATACGTGTAAAAAATCAAAACTATCCACTGCCAGTCCAGCGGGCGATTGAAGATTATTAAGCGACTTTATAAGAACAAGGTTCTCATTAAACATTAAAACCTGTCCATTCCCCTGGCTTAAGAATACATTCTTTCTCGAATCTACAGCAACTCTGAAGGGTTGCTCTGGGTTGACATCGTTAGTTACAATCGTTCCGTCGGTCTTATAGACCCTTAACCTGCTCAGTTCATCATTTTCGCAACCGGAGTTAGCTTCGTTATACTCTGCCACATAGACGTTATCGTCACTATCTATATCCAGCCCAATTGGTCTGTAAAAATTTGTTAGTATTGTTCTACTCGAGATTTGTTGACCATTCTGGCCAAATACTTTTACCTTACCATTATCGCTGCAGCTGCCCGATTGCGAATAATCAGCAATGAAAATAAGGTCTTCAGAATTTATCGCAATATCCAGGGGGCTATTCAATTGATTAGGACTAATAATTTTGGTAATTACATTACCGTCTGAATCTCTCTTGTCTACTCCATTGCCAAATGAAAGCGTATATACGAATCCTTTTGAGTCTACTGCGATCGCTATCGTAATATCTTCTGCATTTAGGTCATCTACAGTAACATCTGGAAGATCTGCATCACCTATCCAGGCATACGAAGGCACCTGGGTCGACGGATCCTGACCATAGGAATATGTTATGCAATTAATTAGTAGAAGTAATAAAATGCAGCTCTTCTTTAAAGAAGGCTTCGATGAAAAAGCAATATTGGCTGCACTACTCAAATTATGGTCATTAGGTGAACGCCATAAAGATAAGTATTGTAGGAAAACCGTTCTTAAATTAATGCTAAGATTGCGGTAAAAGATGAAGTAAAAAACCCGGAAGAGAATTTCCAGGGAATGTATGGAGAATAGAATTCAACTATCGAGATAGGATACCGCATCATGGCAATCACCATGATGCAGCATATCCCGGAAACTGAAAAAGCAAACTATGCTTCGGTCTCTTCCTTGTTTTTTACAACAAGTCTGAAACCTTCACCATGGATATTTAAAATTTCCACGTTTTCGTCTTTTTTCAGGTACTTTCTAAGCTTGGCGATATAAACATCCATACTTCTGGAAGTAAAATAGTTATCATCTCTCCAGATCTTGGTTAATGCCAGCTCTCTCGGCATAAGGTCATTTTCATGCAATGCCAGTAATCTAAGTAATTCGTTCTCCTTTGGAGATAGCTTTTGAGGCTCCTCATCCCGGAAAGTAAGGAATCTTAATTTAGAATTAAGGTGGAAATCTCCGATCTCAAATTCAAACTGTTTAGAGTCTGCCACGCTATCTGTAGCCTTACGCTGCATAATAGCTTTTATTTTCATTAGAAGAACTTCACTATCAAAAGGCTTATTCAGGTAATCATCTGCACCCACTTTATAACCTTTCAATACATCTTCTTTCATAGCTTTTGCGGTTAAAAAGATGATCGGAATTTCTTCATTCTTGTCTCTGATCTCTTTGGCCAGGGTAAATCCGTCCTTATACGGCATCATTACATCCAGGATACAAAGATCGAAATCGTCTTTTTTAAACTTTTCGAATCCTTCCATGCCGTTCTTGGCGTGAGTTACCTCATAATCGTTCATTGCGAGGTAATCTTTAAGGACGGTTCCAAAGTTTGGATCATCCTCTACTAATAAAATTTTCTTGTTTTCAGTTTCCATATATTAAGATATTAGTGGTAGTTTAATTATAAAGGTACTTCCTTTTCCTTTTTCGCTATTAACGGTGATCTCACCATGATGATCGTCTATGATCTGCCTGGCATATGCCAGACCGAGTCCGTGACCTTTCACATTATGAATATCTCCGGTATGTTCGCGATAAAATTTTTCAAATATTTTCTTTTGAACCAGTTTGTTCATACCCACCCCCTGGTCTCTTATTTCACAATAAATATAATTCTTTACGTTCGTAGTATAAATATCCACTTTTGGAGCATCCTCTGAATACTTGATCGCATTGTCCAGAATATTTACCAGAACATTGGTAAAGTGGTCCTGGTTTGCGAGTATCGAAGACCTCAACGCCCCAAAGTGCGTCTGGATATATCCACCACGGTCCTCCACGATCAACTCAACATGAGATACCGCATCATTAATTAGATCGTGTAACTGATGTCTTTCCTTTTTAAGATCCAACTCATTCTTCTCCAGTTTTGATATTCGTAATACATTCTCCACCTGGGCATGCATTCGTTTATTTTCATCTCTTATCATCTGCAGGTAACGAGAAACTTTAGTCTGATCCTGAATAACCTTTGGATTCTTAATGGCATCTAAAGCCAGGTTTATTGTGGCAATAGGTGTTTTGAATTCGTGGGTCATGTTATTAATAAAATCGGTCTTGATCTGGGAAATCTGTCTTTGCTTGATCAATTGCGACAATGCACTGGAATACGCTATCACTATGATCAAGGTAAAAATTATCGAAAGGCAGGCCATTAAGATCACTGATGATAATACTGCTTCTTTCTTATTAGTAAAGTTAACCAATAACTGGTAACTGCTGTTACCTGAGCTATCCATGAATAATGGTACCGCATAGGTAGCCGGATGTCCCAGGCTGAAATTCTCTGAATGCAACTTGGTTGCTATAGAATTACTATATACTCCAAACTCGAAAGCCGCCTTAAGATCCCGTTCTTCTAACTGGTCTTTAAGCAATTCTGAAATGGTCTCTTTAGACACCCTCTTATGTATTGGTAATCTTACCAGTAATTCTGAAATAGCTGACCTGAGAATATCCTTTTCTACCTCTTCCATTCTTGAGATCCGCTCAATATGTTCAATTCTCTGTCTGGCACTAAGATTTTCACTATCCAGCTGGTTGTTTCTAACAATATCGGTTACCCGTTTATTGATCATCTTGGTAAACTGGATACTATCCTGGGCAAACTGAAGAAAACCTGAAGAAACCTTATAGTCCTCTTCTAAAATAGTTTCAGAGTTAAAATAAGTCTGATTCCTGTTTTCATTCCTGTTCGAGTAAAAATACTCGGTTAAAGTTCTATCACTAAGTTTGCTATTTAAGCTGTCGGGATTCTTAAACTGGAAATAATATTTTTCAAATTCCCGGTTCTGAATATCCTCTGAAACATTGATTAATATTTGCCTGGCATTATAAGAAAACTGCTGTTCACGATCATCTATAGTGCTTTTGATCCAATATCCCTGAACGAAAATAATACCGATAAGTGATAAGCTCATTAGGGCAACGAGAAGGACGAAAAGCTTCTTATTCATGCGGTCAAAAGTAATATTTTAACATTTAGAGGTTAAAGTGTTTAACCAAATGTTAACAGAACTTCCGGGAAATTTTGCCTGCTTTTAAGATTTTGTCGTGAATATGTGTAACGGCTGCCTTTGTAGTGTTTAGATCTACATTATTTATTATGAAATCTGCTAATTCAGATTTTTTTTCATCGCTCCATTGATTGCTCATTCGCTGTTCAATTTCTGCTTTTGAGCTATCATCGCGTTGCTGAAGTCTTTCTATCCTAAGCTCTAATGGTGCCGTAACTAAAATGCTCATATCGCATTTTTTATATCCTCCCGTTTCGTAGAGGATGGCGGCTTCGTAGATCACATATTCCGAATCCTGCTTTTGAACCCAAACTTTAAAATCCTGGGTCACTGCAGGATGAATGATGCCGTTTAACCTGGAAAGCAGAGCTGCATCGCTAAATACTTTTGAGGCTATAAATTTCCGGTTAGGCAGATCTCCGGAATAAGCTTCAGATCCAAAAAGAGAGATAATTTCTTCCTTTATTTGAGGGGATTGGCGCATAAGTCTCTTACCTGCATCATCTGCAATATATACAGGTATGCCCAGGTCTCTGAAAAAACCTGCCACCGTTGTTTTTCCGCTACCAATACCACCGGTGAGACCTACAATAATCATCGTTTAATAACAAATTGAATTCGACGCTCATTTAACCTTACATTATTTATAAATGTAGGTTTCTCTACGATCTGTGCGATCATATAATCATCACCTTTTTTCACCTGCTTGTAATCGCAAACAATCCTGAAATCTGATGCACTAACACTTTCAAACTGCTTTAAATTTACCTGGTAATACACGATCACCGATTTAGGAAAGTAGACCACATTCAAATTATCGGGCAGGTTTATCACCTCGATGGCTATCTCTGCACTCCCTTCGGTAAATTTTTCTACATTCTGAAAATAGCCTACACTGTTCTCGTAAAAACTCAGCACCCCCAAACCGGCAGTATCGATCTTTACTGTCCCGTCCAGATCTTGATTCACTTTATCCAATTTCAAACTTTGAGTGTAAACCGTGCTGATACTGTCTATGATCTTCGCCGGGCCACTAACTTTAACTGAATCTGGTATTAATTTAATAGGTTCCTCTGCAGAATATCCTACGGCGTAGTTCACCTCGATCCTGGGCTCCACCTTCAGGGTCTTTTCTTTTTTGAACTGGAATGGTACTACGATCTCTTCCTGCACGATCAATGATTTTTCAAAATCGATCTTTAATTGTTGTTCTATTTCAGATAGATGATTTTGTAAAGTATATACCAGCTTATCTTCGGTCTCCTTCGCCTTGGATAGATCCACATTAAGTTGCGGATTGAAGAACTTATAGTAGTAAATACTAAAACCGTTATCCTGAAGTTGAAGGTCCACATGATCTGGCCGGTCTTCTGAAATACTTTTATCTAATGGTGCATTGATATAGTTCACCGGGATCTCTATCAGCTGGGTGTACGTCTTGGAAAATTGTACCAGGACCCAAACTACTGCTGAGAAAATCAGAAAAAAACTAAAGGTTTTTACACTGGATCTTTTGAATCTTGGTCTTCTACGCACCTGCATTTCTTTTAAAGAATAATTGAGGAAACTCTTTTTCAGGATGTTTGTTCAGGATTGCGGTTTTAAGTGTTGAAATAAGAAATCCAAGACCGTAGCCGGTGAACTGAACAATTACTGCCCTTATGGACAAAAGCCCTATGTATAGGCTTCTATTTTTAACGGCTGCATCTACACCTATTACCATAAAGTAAATCAGGTATGCTCCTAAATAGAAAAACTCTCCTATAAGTGCCATGAAGATAGAAAAAATCAGGCCAACTATAAATAGCGTAGGAAACCAATAAGTGATCCTGGCCGAATCTGGATGCCATTTATTAAGAATGGGTCTTACCATCCCAAATTTCTTCACCTGGATGTAGAATTTTTTCCAGTTGATCCGGCGTTTATGATATACTTTAGCCTCCGGGATCAGACAGGTTTTAAAACCAGCCTTCTTGAGCCTTAGACTAAGATCTGGGTCTTCGCCAGGATGGATCTGCCCGAATCCCCTACTTGCCTCAAAAGCTTTTCTGCTGAGCCCCATATTAAAACTACGCGGCTGGAAATTATCTACCGATTTTTTTCCTCCTCTTATACCTCCGGTTGTAAAGAATGAAGTCATGGCGTAATTTATCGCCTTCTGGATATTGCTAAAAGACGGATGCGCCGCATCTGGCCCACCAAAACAGTCGTAAAAACTGGCTGAAAGATATTTATGAACTTCCATCAGATAATATTCGGGAAGTATAACATCTGAATCGAGGATGAGAAAATAATCTGCCCCGGCCTTTTTCATGCCAAAATTACGGGAGTCGCCGGGACCCGAATTAGATTTATAATAATAGCTGATATTAAGGTCTTCAGAAAATTTCCTTACGATCTCATCACACCTAACACTAGAACCATCTTCAACGATAACCACTTCAAAGGAGACCTTAGAGATCAATTTTCTCATGCTTTCCAGTAGCTCCCTAATCTCTTCTGGGCGATTGTACACCGGAATAATAAAGGAATATTGTGGTTGCATGAAAATGGATTAAAAAAAACCGCCGAAATCTGTTCAATTAAGATACAGTTTTTCGGCAGTTAAATATGATTAATTCGCTATTCTTCGTCTTTCGTGAAAGCTTCCATTACCTCCTGGCTAACTCCAGTGTTCGAGAATCCACCGTCATGGAAAAGGTTTTGCAGGGTTACTTTCCTGGTTAGATCACTAAAAAGGGTCAGGGTATAATTGGCACATTCTTCAGCTGTGGCATTCCCCAGAGGAGACATTTTTTCAGCAAATGCAATGAACCCATCAAATCCTTTAACACCCTGCCCGGCAGTAGTTGGGGTTGGCGATTGGGAAATGGTATTCACTCTCACCTTTTTATCCTTTCCGAAGAAATATCCAAAACTACGGGCGATAGATTCCAGGTAAGCCTTGTTATCTGCCATATCGTTGTAATCTGGAAAAACTCTTTGAGCAGCCATATAGCTAAGCGCTACAATACTCCCCCATTCATTCATAGCGTCTTTTTTATAGAGCACCTGCATCGTCTTATGGAAAGATACGGCAGAAACATCCCATCCCTTGGTGGTATAATCATAGTTCATATCTGTATAGTGATTTCCTTTTCTCACGTTTACAGACATACCAATGGAATGAAGAACAAAATCGATCTTACCTCCAAGAATCTCTACTGCTTTCTCAACAAGGTTTTCCAGGTCTTCTACTTTAGTGGCATCGGCCGGAATGATCTCAGATCCTGTCTTTTCAGCCAGATCTTTGATACTTCCCATTCTCATGGCGATAGGCGCATTTGTAAGCACGAAAGTTCCACCCTCTTCGTGAACTCTTTCAGCTGTTTTCCAGGCAATAGAATTTTCATCTAATGCTCCAAATATGATTCCTCTTTTACCTTTTAGCAGGTTATATGACATGTGATTATTATTTTATGGTTGTTAAGCCTGTAAATATAGCAAAGTTGTTGGAATTGGCTGGCCAGGAATAATTATTCAGGAAATAGTATTTGGAGTTCACCTAACCACATTTATTTTTATGAAACGCTTACCCTCCATGGTCTTTATGGTAAAACCATATCCTTAATTAAGTAATGCCCTGGCATGTGCCCTGGCCGAATCACTTTTAGTGTTCCCGCCCAGCATAAGGGCCAATTCCTCAATTCGTTCATTTTCGCCCAACTTAACGATCTTGGTCTGCGTGGCAGTCTCATTATCCTCCTTGAAAATTTTGAAGTGGGAAGCACCTTTCCCGGCGATTTGAGGTAAATGAGTTATAGCTATTACCTGCATATTCGCGCCCATTTTCTTTAGGATCTCACCCATTTTTTTTGCGATCTCTCCAGAAACTCCGGTATCGATCTCATCAAATATGATGGTAGGCAAATTACTTTGTGCCGCAAGAATACTTTTAACAGCCAGCATGATACGGGATAATTCCCCACCCGATGCTGCTTTCTTTATTTCTTTAAAACTACCGCCTTTATTCGCTGCCAGGAACCATTCCAGCCTGTCTTTTCCATTAGAAAGAAATTCGCGGCCTCGTTCCAGCTCTATATTTAACCTGGCATTAGGCATGCCCAGATCCTTTAAAATCTGCTCTGTTTGTTCAATAAATGCGGGAATGATTTTCTCCCGATTATCATGAAGACTGCCGGCAGTTTTATCAAGAATCGCTTCCTGTTCCTTTATTGCTGTCTGAATTTCGGTCAAGGCAGACTCAGCATTTTCTGTTACCGACACCTTTTCCCTAAGTTCTTCAATGATCGCCAGAAGCTCAGTTATATTTTCTGCATTATGCTTTTTCTGCAAATTATAGATCTGCTGAAGTTTTTGATTCACCATCTCCAGTTCTTCAGGATTCGCTTCTATCCTATCCAGGGCATCGGTCATTTCAGATTCCACATCATCCAGTTCTATGATCACACTCTGCACCCGCTGATGGAAACTCTCATAATTAGCCGAGAAACCTGCGATGCGGGATAGATTAGCCCTGACATCTTTTAGCTTATCTAAACACCCTAGTTCCTCCTGTTGTAAAAGGTTGATCGCTGCACCTAGGTTTTCTGTGAGTTCCTCGACATTATTTAATTCTTCAAATCGTTCTTCAAGCTCCTCCAGCATTCCCTCCTTTAAATTCGCCTCTTCAAGTTCATTTAAAAGGAAAACATTGTAATCATATTCCTTAGCCGCCTGTGATTGAGCCTCCTTCAGTTCTTCGAATCGCTTTTGAAGTAATTTAAATTCTCTGAGTTCATTTTTATATTGTAAGATCAATGACTCATTTTTGGCAATAGTATCTATAACATTAAATTGGTATTCGGCATTTCCAAGACTTAATGTTTCATGCTGACTATGAATATCTATTAGGTAATTACCAAGTTTCTGAAGCGATGTAACCTTAACCGGG
The DNA here is from genome assembly GCA_041580575.1 of Christiangramia sp. Classification (GTDB taxonomy): domain Bacteria; phylum Bacteroidota; class Bacteroidia; order Flavobacteriales; family Flavobacteriaceae; genus Christiangramia. Next base: position 456 of record JBFGDP010000089.1, on the reverse strand, counting down.
GTATCATTAATAAATGCACGGGATTTCCCTGAAGGAAGGATCTCCCGTCTTATTATACTTTGCTTCTCATAATCCAGATCTTCTTTTTCAAAGAATTTCTCTAATTTATAGTTGGAGATACCAAACGTCCCTTCAATGACGCATTTTTTTTCCGGATCTCTTATCGAGCTAAAATCTGCGCGGTCTCCCAGTAAAAGACCAAGTGCTCCCAACATTATAGATTTACCGGCGCCCGTTTCACCTGTTATAATGGTAAAACCCGGTTGAAGACCGATAGTGATATCTTCGATTAAAGCGTAATTTTTTATTGAAAGTGATGTAAGCAAATCGGTTAAAATTTGTGCTAAATATACGTGAGAAAAATATCGAAATCAACCAAAAAGACTACTGAATATTCCTCCAGTTTCTGGCGTATCTGGGAGCAATACTATTTAAGGTTTCTTTAAGCTCGGTACT
>JBFGDP010000088.1:0-9161 GCA_041580575.1 Christiangramia sp. | reverse complement strand
TTCGCCAGTGCCAAATAGGGATAGATCTATGAATACCTTGAAGTTTATGTTCTCTTAACACTTAAGAACCTCATTTTCTCACATATTACCCTTATATTTGCACGCAATTAAATCCTTAATTGCTATGATCGCACACGATTCAAAGATACTTGGTGACGGCCTTACTTATGATGATGTTCTGTTAGTTCCGGCATATTCAGAAGTTCTGCCAAGAGAAGTAAGCATTCAATCCAAATTCACCCGTAATATTCCTATTAATGTACCTATCGTTTCCGCAGCTATGGATACGGTAACGGAATCCCGTATGGCTATTGCTATGGCTCGCGAGGGTGGTATTGGCGTGTTGCATAAAAATATGAGCATAGAGCAGCAGGCATTGAAGGTTCGAAAGGTAAAAAGAGCCGAAAGCGGTATGATCATAGATCCGGTGACTTTGCCTATAACGGCCAAAGTACGTGATGCCAAGGAGTCTATGCGTGAACATAGTATTGGAGGAATTCCGATCGTAGACGAAGACGGGAAATTACTCGGTATTGTTACCAACAGGGATCTTAGGTTTGAAAAAAACCTGAATCGACCTATTGCCGAGGTGATGACCTCTAAAAACCTGGTAACGGTTGCCGAAGGTACTTCCCTTGATGATGCAGAAGACATACTCCAGGAAAATAAGATTGAAAAATTACCGGTAATTAATAAAGATCAAAAGCTCGTAGGGCTTATTACCTTTAGAGATATCACGAAACTTACTCAAAAACCTATGGCTAATAAAGACAGCTATGGAAGATTGCGAGTGGCTGCTGCCGTTGGTGTTACCGGGGATGCTGTAGATAGGGTAGAAGCTTTAGTAAGTGCCGGAGTAGATGCAGTAATTATAGATACTGCACATGGGCATACTAAAGGTGTGGTCCAGGTTTTAAAGAGCGTTAAAAAGAAATTTAAAGACCTTGAGGTTGTTGTTGGAAATATAGCTACCGGAGAGGCTGCAAAATATTTGGTAGAGGCAGGTGCAGATGCCGTTAAGGTTGGAATTGGTCCTGGCTCTATTTGTACCACCAGGGTGGTAGCAGGGGTAGGTTTTCCCCAGTTTTCAGCAGTGCTGGAGGTTGCCGCAGCCATTAAAGGTTCTGGTGTCCCGGTAATTGCAGATGGCGGGATAAGATATACTGGTGATATACCCAAGGCCATAGCCGCTGGTGCAGATTCGGTGATGTTAGGTTCATTACTTGCCGGAACAAAAGAGTCTCCCGGGGAGACCATCATATACGAAGGTAGAAAATTCAAGTCTTATCGCGGAATGGGATCAGTAGAAGCCATGGAAAAAGGTTCTAAAGATCGCTATTTCCAGGATGTGGAAGATGATATCAAAAAGCTGGTGCCCGAAGGCATCGTAGGAAGGGTGCCGTATAAAGGAGACCTGGAAGAAAGTATCCACCAATTTATTGGAGGCCTAAAAGCCGGAATGGGTTATTGCGGAGCAAAAGATGTAGATACCCTGAAAGAAACGGGTAAATTCGTGAGGATCACTTCTGCCGGGGTTCACGAGAGCCATCCACATGATGTGACCATCACCAAAGAATCTCCTAATTATAGTAGATAGACCGGTAATAAATAAAAAAGCCCTGAAAATCTTCAGGGCTTTTTATATTTTCAGACTTACCGGGAATTAGTTCTTGGCAGCTTCGGTCGCTGGTTGCGCCTCTATCCCAAGTTCGTCCATTACTTTTTCTGTAATGTCATCTTCAGCGCGGGAATATGCAAGACCACTGGCGCTTGTATGAAAAATTTGAGTATAATTACCCTCATTAATCACCTTCTTCATTGCAGCATCTATCTTATTGTACAATGGGCCATTCAGCTCGTTTCTTCTCATTTGCATCATTACTGAAGCCTTTTGTCGAAATCCTTTAATATTGTTCTCAAGCTCAATGATTACCTCTTCCTTTTCTTTCTTCGTGGCATCGTCCATACTGGCAGAAGTCTCCTGATATTCTTTTACCAAAGCTTCATATTTCTCAATATTAGACTTTAATTCAGCCTGAAGTTCCTCGTTGTAATTTTCGAGATTTTTGTTCACTTCGATAGTTTCAGGTAATTGTGCTAATATATAATCAGCATCTATGGTACCTATCTTTGATTGTGCATTTGAAGAGAATGCAACAAACATCATTAGAATTGCTAAGCTTAATCGTTTCATTTTTGAAATATTTTTTCGCAAATATAACAGCCTGAGCAAAATATAGCTATTTTTTATGTCAATTTAAGTGGTCATTCATCCAGCACACTTTTCTCTTCCTCTACAAAGGCTTTAAAATCCTCCATATACTTTCTTGATTGTTTTTTGAAAGCTCCCGGCATGAACCATCCAAAAAGTTTCATGAATCCGCTGAATTCGAATTCGTTATGAGTATGCCAGAGGGTGGTCTTTTCAAGGGTTGGTGAAAATTTATTGATCTGGTAGTTATAAACGCCTTTTGCCTCATAAGTAGCGCTGAATTCTTTTGGCAGATCATTTTTAATGATCGTTTCGGTCATTTCTACTTCTCGTTTCCCCATCTTGTATTTCAATAGGTTCTGTGAGCCTGGCTCTCCAGGTCCCCCATTTATTGGCTTAATAAAAATAAAACCCCGTTGCCAGTGCTTCATGTTCTCGGGGTTAGTGAACTTGGCGACGACCTCTTTCCTGGGCTTATTTATCGTAATTTCCTGTTGATATTTCATAATTAATTGATTAGATGTGTTTTAAAGATAATCAGTATTTAAATATTCTTGAAATTATAATTTAATTCTCTTGTTTTCGTTATGGCTTTAGCTTGCAGAACCTTAAGTAATTCTTATTTTTGCGCGAATAGAGATTTTACAGGGAGATAGAATCTCTTCTGGCATTTAAATTGTTAGATGCTAAAAAACCTGATTTTGAAGAATACTTTTAGCAGACTTATATTATTTCTTTTTGTCCTTGCATTGTTTAGCTGTGATTATTTTCGGCAAACAGATAATCGTAAAGTGGTGGTAAGGGTGAATGATTCTTACCTGTACGAAGAAGATATTCAGGCTCTGATCAATGAAAATACTTCAGCAGAGGATAGTGCCATTATCGTTTCAAATTATATAACTCGCTGGGCTACGCAGAAGTTATTAATAGACAGGGCAGAACTAAATTTGCCGGTCGCACAACAAAAGGAATTTGAGGAGCTGGTACAGAATTATCGCAATGAGCTTTATACCAATGCTTATACCGATGCCCTGGTTACCCGCGATCTGGACACCTCTTTGAACAGGGAGGATATTGTTGATTATTATGAGCAGAATAAGGAAAATTTTATTCTGGGAGAAGACCTGGTAAAACTCAGGTACATCAACCTGGCTAAGAATAGCAATAACCTGGACGAAATTAAAAGTAAGTTCAAAAGGTTCAATGAAAAGGATCAACAGGACCTGATGACGATGGCAATCCAGTTCAAAAATTACTCTATGAATGATTCGGTTTGGGTAAAAACCAAAACCGTATATAATAAAATTGGCCCACTGTCGGTAGAAGACCGTTCGAGCTTACTCAAGAAATCTAATTTTATGGAATTACAGGATTCCCTAAATGTGTATCTTGTGTACGTAAATGATGTGTTAAGCCGGGATGAGCAGGCGCCGATTGAATATGCTTCGGCAACTGTACGCGAGATTTTATTAAACAAGCGCAAACAGGCTTTAATTAAAGAATTAGAAAAAGATATTACTAAAGATGCAATTAAGAATAATGAATTTGAAATTTTCGATTAAACCTGTTTTGGCAGGCTTCGGTGTTATGCTTTCCACTATTGGATATGGGCAGGAAGTGATCGTAACAGACAGTACTGCGATCCAGCCTGATGCAGAGGTAAAGCAAGTTGAAGAAAGCCTGCAGGGTAATCAAAGAAAGAAGGTAGATGGGATTGCTGCGGTGATAGGGGAGTATATTATTTTGGAAAGTGATATAGACCTGATGTATAAAGATATGCAAAGCCAGGGGATGTCTACTTCAGAGGTTACAGACTGTAATCTGGCCGGTTCTTTAATGGAAAATAAACTGTATGCTCATCATGCGATCCAGGATAGTATTATTATATCTGATGCCCAGATCAACGGGATCGTGGACCAAAGGCTGCAGGGATTGGCACAACAGGCAGGTTCTATGGAGAAAATCCTTGAATTCTATAAGAAGGATAGTGAAGAAGAACTTAGACAGGAGATCTTTGACCTTACCAAGCAGAGTCAATTGACTCAGAGAATGCAGCAAAAGATCATCGAGGAGATCGAAATTACCCCGGAGGAGGTTAGACAATATTATAACAAGATGGAAGAGAAGCCAATGTTTGGAACAGAGGTAGAACTTTCTCAAATCGTAATTGAACCTGAAATACCCGAGGCTGAAAAGCAGAAGATCATCGACAGGTTAAATGAATTTAAAGCAGATATCGAAGATAATGGGGCTAGTTTCTCTACAAAAGCCGTACTTTATTCTCAGGATCCGGGAACAGCTTCAGATGGAGGCAGGATAACTTTAACCAGAAAGGATGCTTTTGTCAAGGAATTTAAAGATGTAGCCTTCAGTCTTCAGGAGGGAGAGATCAGTGAACCATTTGAAACAGAATTTGGATACCATATCATCCAGGTAGATAAAATTAGAGGGCAAACGGTAGAATTGAGACATATTCTTTTAATACCCGATGTTACAAATGCTTCGGTTGAAAAAGCCAGGAAAGAGATCGATACTTTAAGAAGTAAGATCGTAGCCGGGGATATAGAATTTGCCGCTGCGGCAAGAGAAGCTTCAGATGAAGAAGAGACCAGGAATGAGGGCGGGAAACTGATCAATCCTAGAACAGGTGATACCAGGTTCGAATTGACCAAGATAGATCCGGAGTTATTCAAACAGGTGGAAGATCTTGATGAAGGAGAGGTTTCGCTGGTATTAAGACAACAGGATAGAACAGGAAGGCCCCAGTTCAAGTTGATCATGGTAACCAGAAAAATCGATGAACATGAGGCAGATTATGCCACAGATTTTCAAAAAATTAAAGAACTTGCTCTTCGTGATAAACAATTAGATGCTATTGAAAAATGGCAGAAGGAAAAAATTGCCGATACTTACATTAAAGTAAATGGCAAATTCCGTGATTGTGATTATACCAGCGATTGGGTTAAAAACTAAATGAAAAAATGTCTGATGTAGCACTAGTAGAAAAATTGGTAGATAAACATCGCGACCTTAAGAATGAGATCGCTAAAGTTATCGTAGGTCAGGATGAGGTAGTAAACCAGATCCTCCTCTCTATTTTCTCTGGTGGGCATTCATTATTAATAGGCGTACCCGGTCTGGCCAAGACCTTAATGGTCAATACCATTGCCCAGGCCCTGGGTTTAAATTTCAAACGAATTCAATTCACGCCAGATCTCATGCCTAGTGATATTTTAGGCTCTGAGATCCTGGATGAGAACAGGAAATTCAAATTTATTAAAGGTCCTGTTTTTACGAATATTCTGCTGGCAGATGAGATCAACAGGACGCCTCCAAAAACCCAGGCTGCACTTTTAGAAGCTATGCAGGAAAGAGCGGTAACGGTAGCCGGTCATCACTATAAACTGGATCTTCCCTATTTTGTTCTGGCAACTCAAAATCCAATTGAACAGGAAGGTACTTACCCGTTGCCGGAGGCTCAGCTGGACCGGTTCATGTTTGCAATTAAACTGGATTATCCAAGTTTTGAGGAAGAGGTGAACGTGGTGAAAACAACAACTACAGATGATTTCCAGTTTGTAAATCCCTTATTTACGGCGCAGGAGATTTCAGATATACATCATGTAATTCGCAGGATCCCAGTCCCAGATAATGTTGTGGAATACGCAGTAAGACTGGTGGGTAAGACTAGGCCACTAAACGGTGCTCCAGACCTTATTAAAAATTACGTGGATTGGGGAGCAGGCCCCCGGGCTTCACAGAATCTTATCATGGCAGCAAAAACCCATGCTGCCGTCAATGGAAAATTCTCTCCTGATATCGAAGATGTCCAGGCTGTTGCCTTTGGCATACTTCGCCACAGGATTATAAAGAATTATAAAGCAGAGGCAGAAGGGATCACCGAAGAAGAGATCATTAAAAAACTTTTCTAGGTTTGCTTCAATTTCTTCTTAAAAATAAGTTGGTTATAAGCGTGATTTTTTATCTCTTATGGGGTTCCTCTTTTATTGCTAATGTTTTGAAACTAGAAGAAAGTGAGGCCGAGGTCTTCATATGGACCTGCAACACCATACTTCTTATTTTCTGGGTCTTTATTCTGGTTGATATAATCAGATCGAAATTTCGAGATAATACCTTCTGGATCCTATCCATGTTTTTCCTGCCATTTTTTTGCTCCTGTAGTTTACTTATTCCGACGTAAAAACCTGGTTCACTTAGAGAGTACAAAATTTAGATCTGCCCGTAGGTTTAAATAATTTTATGGAATTCTCAATTTTTCGCCTAAGAATTGAGTTTTATTAAATTTTATGCGGATAAAATTATAATTTCAGAAATTATTAGTACTGAATTCTCCAGTTCGCTTCAAATTTTCAAAATCCCTTTAAAATTCCTATTTTTGCAAGACTTTTTTAGAACATAAATTAAACAGAATATGGCATACGATATTGATATGATTAAAAAGGTTTATAGCCAAATGGCAGAGCGTGTAAATACTGCGCGCGAGGTTGTTGGTAAGCCTTTAACCCTTTCAGAAAAGATCCTTTATTCTCACTTATGGGATGGCAAAGCGAACGAAGCTTTCACCAGAGGTAAGGATTATGTAGAATTCTCACCAGATAGAATTGCTTGCCAGGATGCGACTGCGCAAATGGCTTTATTGCAATTTATGCAGGCAGGAAAAAAACAGGTGGCTGTTCCAACTACGGTTCATTGTGATCACCTTATCCAGGCTAAAATGGGCGCAGCAATAGATCTTCAATCTGCGAATAAGAGCAGTAGTGAGGTTTTCGATTTTCTGGAATCAGTATCAAATAAGTATGGAATTGGATTCTGGAAACCGGGTGCTGGTATTATTCACCAGGTAGTTCTTGAAAATTATGCCTTCCCTGGAGGAATGATGATTGGGACAGATTCTCACACGGTGAATGCCGGAGGATTAGGAATGGTTGCGATTGGTGTTGGTGGAGCAGATGCTGTAGATGTAATGGCTGGTATGCCCTGGGAACTTAAATTCCCTAAACTAATAGGGGTAAAACTTACTGGAAAACTTTCCGGATGGACGTCATCTAAAGATGTGATTCTTAAAGTAGCTGGTATTCTAACCGTAAAAGGTGGTACAGGTGCTATTATTGAATATTTTGGTGAAGGAGCACGAAATCTTTCCTGTACCGGTAAAGGTACGATCTGTAATATGGGAGCTGAAGTTGGAGCTACTACTTCTACTTTTGGTTATGATGATTCTATGGAACGTTACCTAAGAGCTACTAACCGTGCAGATGTTGCCGATGCGGCTAATGAGGTGCGTGAGCATTTAACCGGTGATGATGAAGTATATGCAAATCCAGAGCAGTATTTTGATGAATTGATCGAGATTAATTTATCTGAATTAAAACCTCACTTAAACGGACCGTTTACTCCAGACCTTGCAACTCCTATTTCAGAGATGGGCGCAAAAGCTAAGGAGCATGACTGGCCAATCAATGTAGATTGGGGTCTAATTGGGTCCTGTACTAATTCTTCTTATGAAGATCTTACCAGAGCCGCTTCTATTGCCAAGCAGGCCGTGGATAAAAAAGTAAAAGCAAAATCAGATTTCGGAATCAATCCTGGATCTGAGCAAATTCGATATACTGCAGAGAGAGATGGATTGCTTAAGATCTTTGAAGATCTTGATGCGACTATCTTTACAAATGCCTGTGGGCCATGTATTGGTCAATGGGATCGTTCAGATAGAAAAGGAGAAGAAAAGAACACGATTGTTCACTCTTTTAACCGAAACTTCTCAAAAAGAGCAGATGGTAACCCAAATACGCATGCCTTTGTAGGTTCGCCTGAAATGGTGGCTGCAATTGCAATTTCGGGTAGACTTGATTTTGATCCTACTCGTGATAAACTGATGAATGAAGATGGGGTGGAAGTAATGCTAGACGAGCCGCAGGGAATTGAACTTCCAACAAAAGGATTCGCCGTAGAGGATGCCGGTTATATCGCGCCAAATGAGGACGGAAGCACGGTTGAAGTAAAGGTCGCTGAAGACAGTGAAAGACTTCAGTTGTTAACTCCATTCGAGCCATGGGATGGTAAAAATCTTACCGGAGCTAAATTGCTAATAAAAGCCTGGGGTAAATGTACTACAGACCATATTTCTATGGCCGGCCCATGGTTGCGTTACCGAGGACACCTTGATAATATCTCCAATAATTGTTTGATTGGAGCTGTGAATGCTTTCAATAAAAAGACAAACTTTGTTAAGAATCAACTTACAGGTGAATATGGTGGGGTTCCAGCTGTACAGAGAGAGTATAAAGCAAATGGAATTCCTACAGTAGTAGTTGGTGATCATAACTATGGAGAAGGATCTTCCAGAGAGCATGCTGCCATGGAACCGAGACATTTAGGTGTTAAGGTGGTATTGGTGAAATCTTTCGCCCGTATCCATGAAACCAACCTTAAGAAGCAAGGTATGTTAGGGTTAACTTTCGCAAATGAGAACGACTATGATCTCATCCAGGAAGATGATACCTTCAATTTTGTAGATCTTGAGAGCTTTGCTCCAGACAAGCCATTAACGATAGAGATCGTTCACGCCGACGGAACTAAAGACACGATCAAAGCTAATCATACTTATAATGCTCCGCAGATCGAGTGGTATAAGCACGGTTCTGCCCTTAACCTAATTAAAAAGCAAAACGCAGCCTAAATCAGGTAACGTCTATAGGTCAAAAACCTCCAGGTCATTATGAGATCTGGAGGTTTTTTTATGCTATTTAATTAGTGCAATTAGTAGCCCATGCAAAAACTCAATTAGTATTAGGTCGAAAGAAACTAACTAATCGAATGTCCGAAATCCCAGCAAATCCAGACAGGTCTTTGCTTTATGTACTAAATACAACACTATAAATAGGCGATTAGATTGTTTGAAGTGAACTCAAATAATATGCCCCCACTA
>JBFGDP010000087.1:0-9232 GCA_041580575.1 Christiangramia sp. | reverse complement strand
TCACCATCGAATGATTTTTTTAAACGATCAGATCCCTGACTTAATTCCAGGGTCTGGTTGGTTTTTATATTATATAACTTTTCAAAATGTCCATCTGGCCAGACGATTTGAATGCTATCCACGTTCCGCTGATTACCTAATCCAAAATGGATCATAGGCTCTGAAGCGGACTGAAAACCGCGGCTCGTAAATAACTGGTCATAATGTAATTTTCCATTGATCCACGCATATGCTTTGGTTCCTATTCCAAAAGTATTATGCCCCTCCTGCCGGAATTTCAATTTCAAGAAATTTTTATTCTCTGATGCTGAATTTATGTAAAGTGTAGCGACAGCATTAATATTGTTGGTAACTAGATCCAGGTCGCCGTCATTATCCATATCGCCGTATGCACTTCCGGTGGAAGCCGTATTTTCAGGTTTTGCCCAAATGGATGAAACATCGCGGAATTCCAAACTTTGAGTGCCCTGGTAAAAATAATTTGGAACCTTTCCGTCTGGCATCATTTTCAAAGCTTCGGTGTCTATAAAACTTTTATTACCAGAATTATCCCTGATCTGAGTATTGGAAATGTACTTTATATAGTCGAGGTCATTAGGCCTACGAATAATCCCATTAGAAATGAACAGGTCTTTTTCGCCATCCATGTCATAATCTGCGAAAAGAGGGGACCAGCTCCAGTCTGTTGCCGCAATACCACTTAGTAAAGCGATCTCCTGAAAGTTCTTGCCCTTATTGTTCAATTGCAACATATTCCGGCTGAACTGGCGATGATACCCGTACTTCATCCGCAGATTCAGGATATTGATATCTTCATCTCCTATCGATGCTTTAAGAGCTGTTTCGTCCTCGGGTAACATATCAACGCTTAAAATATCAGGATAACCATCATGATTAATATCGGCAATATCACTTCCCATAGAAAATCTGCTGGTCTGGGTCATCTTCTGTTTTAACTGCTCGGTAAAGGTGCCATCCCCATTATTGATATACAGGTAATCATCTTCGTGAAAATCATTACTTATAAAAATATCTGTATAGCCATCATTATTGATATCTGCAGTGGCAATACCAAGTCCGTAAGCATTTGCACCCCCAAAGATCCCGGCTTTTTCGCTCACATCCACAAATTTACCATTGCGGTTTTCAAATAGTTTATCCCCGCTGGATTCTGTTCTGTTATTCCTCAATTCGGCATAACCAAAAGATTCGTCAGTATGCACGGCATGATTGAGCACATACAGGTCCAGGTCTCCGTCGTTATCATAATCAAAAAATGCTGCGGAAGTTCCGTAGTTTTCAAGGTCTATCCCAAAGAATTCGGCGGCCTCGGTAAAGGTAGTATCGCCGTTATTTATATATAACTCATTTCTACCTTTCAGGCCATTAATTCCGCCTACTGCAAGAACATAAATATCAAGAAACCCATCGGCATTAACGTCTGCCATAGTTACCCCGGTGTTCCAGTCAGATTTCCCGGTGATCCCAGCTTTTTCCGAAATATCTAAAAATTTCAGGTTTCCAGTATTTATATATAATCGATTAGCCTCCTGATTCGAAGTAAAGAATATATCCTGAAGCCCGTCATTATTGATATCCCCGATAGCGACCCCACCTCCATTGTAGAAATAGAGATATTCCAGGATATTTAAAGAATCGGTTTCGGTTAGTTGATTATTAAAATCGATGCCAGATTCTGAAGGGTCAAGTTGTAAAAAAAGTCTATCCCCCGCTTTTTCCTCTGATATTTTAGATTCCTCACGGTTGCAGGAAAAAAGAAAAAAGCTAAGAATTATCAGGATGCTTTTTACAATGTTATTCATTATACCTGAATAATTTAGGTTTTGAATCTGTGATCCCGGCAAGGAGATATTTCTGGCTATTATTCGCTTGCAACCATTTTAGTGCCTTGACCTCGCCTTTTAAAAGCAGGCCAGATATTTTAGAACTGGTTGCTTTATAGCCTGAATCGGTACTTAACAATACGGTCCCAAAACTGGCGTCCATTCTTCCAAACTGTGGTTTTAAGGAATAATTATTCCCGGCAAGGATGAGGTCCTGTAGGCCATCTCTATTAAAGTCCCCGGCTTCTATGCTACAAACGCAGGAATATTGCGCTTCGGCGGGAAGGGCTTCCACCTTGAAATTAGCCTTCCCATCATTATAAGCAATAATAGTTTCGAAATTATTGATCTCATTGACCTGTGAGGTTGCGAGAACTTCAGGGCTAAAAAGGTCCTGAATAGATTTTTTAGCATATTCACTAAATTTCATATTCTGCTTTTTGATGGAAACTATCTGCCCGGCAAGCTCCCTTTTGGTATGCAGAGGAATATCCTTTCCATCTATAGTTCTGGTGAAGATCTGCTCAACGGTTCCGTTCTGGTCAAAATCTGCCACGAACATTTTAGCAGGTTCATCTTTTGAAGCCTGAAAACTGGCATTCGTACCACGATTACCAAATACCAGATCTATATGACCATCATTATTCAAATCCTTTGCAAGGATGCTATTATATAACCCCGGATGCTTATTTAGGTTATTATCTAACTGACTAAATTTTCCTGAATTATTCATGAAGATCCTGGGGCTCATCCATTCCCCAACAATTATCAGATCCTCAAATCCATCTTTGTTGAGATCTTCAAAAGTCGCTGCCGTTATCATCCCGATATCCTTCAAACCCGGGGCAGCATTTTGGGTGATATCTGTAAAAATACCTTTTCCATTATTTTCAAGTAAAAGGCTGGAAACTTTTATTCCATATATTCCCGGTTTTGTATAAACTCCCATAAACAGGTCCAGGTCGCCATCCTTATCTATATCTGCCACTTCTATATCCGATATATTATTTGGAGAATAAGCGATTACCTTATAGTCACTAAATTTTAGATTCCCTTCATTTAAGTAAACGCGTAAACCTGTACGGGCATTTTTAAAGTTCCCCCCCGATGCTACCAGGAGATCCAGGTCTCCATCACCGTCTATATCAGCAAATTCTGCATCTGTATCTTCAAAATTCTCACCGGCATTAAAATCCAGTAATTTTAATTTACCCGGTTGTGTTTGAATATAAAAGCGTCCCGGACTACCATAAGCACCGCCGATATAAAGGTCATCATTTCCATCTGCATTCAGATCTGCAATTGCCACCGCGGGACCTTCCCTGGATTGCATTTTTGGAATAAGACCTTCATAATCAAAATCAACATATGGATCTTCAGATGCGACCTCGAAATCTACCGAAAGCTCCTCAAACCAGACTTTATCTATACTTGTATTATTTTTTGAACCTGCGGTTGCTTCAGTTTGATCTAAAACGAGAATCTCATTTAACTTAGGGCTTATGCGGGTTATTTCTCTTTTATCGGGGAATACCACTTTTATTGAATCGATGCGTTTTTTCTGCCCCAGACCTACAGTTTGCAAATAATCTACTGAAGATTGAAATCCCCTGCTCGGAATTACCTCGTGTCGAATGGTTTCTCCGCCGGTAAATATGTGGACCACACTACCTATGGCCATGGTATTTTGCCCCTGCCCTTTCAGCATTACCTGGATATAATTTCCATTATTCCTTTCAGAATTGTTACGGTAAACAAAGGCGGGCATATTGAAATTATTAACGATCAGGTCAAGATCCCCATCATTGTCAAGGTCTCCATAGGCAGCACCATTAGAAAATCCTGGTTGATCCAGACCCCATTCACTGCTTTTATTCGAAAATACCAGTTGACGATCGTTCCTGAAAGCATAATTGGGAATTGGGGTTGACGGCATCTTTTCGATAACCTTATCGATCTCTTCCTTTTTACCGGTAATGCTCATTTTCTGAATGATATCATTGGCAAAAAAGTCCATGAAATCATTATTGGTGAGGTCATTATAAATTCCGTTACTCACAAAGATGTCCCGGTAGCCATCATTATCCATATCGAATAATAAAGCACCCCAGCTCCAGTCTGTTTTAGAAACACCACTAAAATGAGCGATCTCAGAAAAGGTTCCGTCACCATTATTCAACTGCAGCGTATTCTGCATATACTGATTATAAAAATCCCTGCTTTTTTTAAGCTGAAACAGATCGTGGCTTTCATAATTCCCGGTTTCCTTCAATCTTTGGTCATCTTCGGGTAACATATCTGTAACAAATACCTCGGGAAGTCCATCGTTGTTAAGATCGGCCATATCCGCTCCCATAGAGGATAAACTAAGGTGCTGCATGTAATCCTTAACCTGTTCTTTAAAGGTACCGTCACCCTGGTTTATGTACAGATAATCCCTTTCATAAAAATCATTGGAAACGTAAATATCTGGCAAATAATCCTGGTTGATATCCCCAATGGTTACCCCAAGACCAAAACCAATCAAACTACCATAAATGCCGGCTTCTTCGCTTACATCTGTGAACCGGCCATTATCATTTCGCAGCAATTTATCACCCCCGCCTTTCAGAACTTCCGGAATTTCCCAGTCTTCACTTCTTACTTCCCGTTTATTTACATACCCCAGGCTGCTCACAGGGAGAAAACTATTATTCAGAATATATACATCCAGGTCTCCATCTGCATCGTAATCAAAGAATGCCGCATGGGTCCCGAATCCACTGTCATCAAGATTATACTCAGCAGCTTTTTCGGTAAAGGTGAGATTTCCATTGTTGATGAACAGTTCGTTCTTTTTATCATCACCGGCAACGTTTCCGGCATTGCATACATAAATATCGAGATAACCATCAGCATTAATGTCTACCATGGTAACTCCGGTAGACCACGACCTGTTACCCTGCACTCCTGCAGAGGCAGTTATATCCTCGAATTTAAAGTTGCCTTTATTAAGATAGAGTTTATTCTCCTTACGGTTGGCCGTTAAATAAACATCTGGCAGGCCATCATTATTCACATCTCCAATCCCTACACCTCCGCCATTGTAAAAATTACGGTAACTGAAAATATTGAATCCTTTTTCGTTTTCCACCTGGTTGATAAAGGTGATCCCAGTAGAATCTGACGGCATTTCAGAGAAGAGAGGTTCTTCTGAAATCTCCTTTTCCGGTTTATTGCTATCCTTTACACACGAAATGAATAGAACAATACAGGCAACTATTAGAAACTTATTGATCATCGATGTTGGGGTATTTTAAAATTTTGATCTTTTCATTGTTAATTCCGAAGAGCAGATAATTTTCATCTTTAACTTTAAAAGTATTAATTGACTTAATGGCACCTTTCACATATAATTTGCCTGGTATCACCTGGAAATCTGAATTCCCGTTATTGATTAGTATCGTACCGTAATCGGCATCAAGTCTGCCAATTTGGGTATTTACATGATAATTATTACCTCCAAGAATTATATCTGTATAACCATCTTCATTTACATCTGTGGCATGTATCGCATGCACTGAAGAAAACTGTACTTCCGGCGGCAGTTCCCTACGGGAGAATTCAAGGTCTCCCATATTTTCGAAGTAAGAGGTTTCCAGTGTCACAACCTTTTTCCTCTTTGCCTTAGTTATCTTTTCCTTTGAAAAATAATCATTAAAATCTGCTTTTGCGAATGCATTATAAGATAAAAACGATTTATTAAGTGCAGGGATCTGTTTGCTTAATTCATCTTTCGTAGGCAGCGGAGTCTCCCTCCCCTGGTAAAAATAGGTAAGGATAGGATCTGTCTTTCCGTTATCGTCAAAATCATTTAAATATAATTGAATTGGTTCCTTTGTACTAGCTTTGAGCCTGCTGTTAAGGCCCCAGTTCCCTACAATAATATCAAGGTCCCCATCCAGATCGAAATCTGCAACTTCTACAGCATTCCACCAGCCTTCTGTATTACTGAGTTCTTTTTTAGAAAAACGACCATCTCCTCGATTTAATAATATAGTAAGTGGCAAATAATGTCCTGCGAGGATAACATCTATATGTTCATCATTGTTAATATCTATTAGCTTAGTATCGTAGATCATTTCCAGGCCCTGTAATCCGGCCTTTGTATTATCTATCCTTTTAAATGATCTGCCGGCCTGGTTCAAAAACAGCATTACGGGCTGTGATCCTCCATAGCTACCATAATCTGAATTACTGGCAATAAAAATATCTTCCAATCCATCACTATTAAGGTCTGCAGTTTTGACCAGCGAAGCATTTATGCTATAATTATCCAGCAGATCACTCCTTACAAGTTTTCCATTCAAATTAAGATATAGGTCGGGTGAATTTTTAGACCTGGTATTGGGATCACTACCCCCGTAAACCACGATAAGATCCATTAGATCGTCATTGTTCATATCGAAGAATGCATGATCTACAGGTTCCCGAGAGTTAGTATCGAATCCTGGAAAGTCAATACTTGAAAATTTCCCTTTATCATCCTGTATCCAAAAGTTTCCGGGGTTAAACTGATCACCGGCAAAATAAATATCATCCAGGCCATCATTATTGAAATCTATCACAGATAAACCAGGACCCAGATTAGATTGTGAATAGGGTATTAGTGGCTCGTAAATAAAATCCTTGAAACTATACTCGCGGTGAGTGCTATTAATATCAAAAGTCACATCAGAACTGCCAGGTCTATCTTCCAGATTCTCTGCCCCCGGTTTAGAGTCTTCATAAGCAATTTTGAGATTTTGGTTAGCTTTAATATTTTTGATTATCTGATGCGACCTTCCGGGCCAGGTCACCTCTAGAGAATCAATTACGGGCAAGTCACCGACACCAAAATGGATTTGCGGAGGAACCGAGGATAAATAACCCCGGGTTGGATAGTTCTCCATGCTTTGTATTCCTTTAGAGGTATAAATAGTAACCTTAGCGCCTATACCAAATTTATTTTTCACAGGCCCCTTAAAACTGATATTGAGATAATTAAGGCTATCCATTTGATAGCTCAGGTTTTCATATAAAAAGGCTTCTTCATTCACATTGTTGGTCACCAGGTCCAGATCACCATCATTATCCAGGTCTGCATAAACGGCGCCATTGCTAAAAGAATTTCTATTGCTGATCCATTCTCCAATTTTATTTTCAAATTCATAGCCGCCTGAATTCTTAAAAAAGTAATTAGGAGTTTTTTTTACAGGGATATCCTCGATAATTTTAAGGTCCTGGTTGGAGATGCCCTGGCTTAATCGTTTCTGAATATTTTCGTTAGCGATAAAGCTTATGTAATCCATATCATTGGTTGCTCCCAGAATCCCATTACTAATAAATATATCTTTGAACCCGTCATTATCCAGATCTGCAAACAATGCAGCCCAGCTCCATTCGGTAGCAGCAATACCGGCCAAATGACCAATTTCACTAAAATGGGCATTGCCTCGATTTAGCTGAAGGGCATTTTGCATATACTGGTGAGCATACCCATTATTAATGTAATTACTGTAAATCTGGTACGAATATTCGGTTCCCGAAGCTTTATAGGTATTGAGATCTTCGGGTAACATATCCAGGCTAAGAATATCTGCAAGACCATCATTATTAAAATCGGCTATATCTACGCCCATGGAATAATGTGAAGTATGGCCAATACTTCGGTCGTCCTGGGAAATAAGGTCTTTAAAAGTGTCGTCCTGCTGATTTATATACAGGTAATCATTTTCAAAAAAATCGTTCCCGATATAAATATCAGGGTAAGAATCGTTATTCAGGTCCCCCACGGCCAGTCCAAGCCCGTAACCAATTTTACTGCTGAATATCCCACTTTCCCCGGAGACATCGGTAAAATATCCATTGTTATTATTATATAACCTGTCCCCGGAAATACTGTCACGTTCATTTCGGGTGGCACCAATCCCATAGCTTGAATTGGGATGTACAGAATGATTCATAAGATACATATCCAGGTCGCCATCAAGATCATAATCCAGAAAGGCTGCCTGGGTAGACATGCCTCTAAAGTCCAGGTTATACTTTGCAGCTTCTTCAGTAAATTGAGGTATGCCGGCCTGGTTGACCCCTTTATTTATATATAATTTATTATAACCTTTAAGAACTTTATAATCTCCTACCTCACAAACATAGATATCCAAAAGGCCATCATTATTAATATCTACTATACTTACCCCGGTAGACCAAAATTTCTCCTGACTAATTCCTGCTTCTGCAGATACCTCCTTAAATCTAAGATTTCCTTGATTCATATATAATTTATCTGAATCCTGATTGGCCGCAAAGTACAGATCAATAAGGCCATCGTTATTAAGATCGGCTGCGGCTACTCCTGCCCCATTATAGAAATACAGGTAGTTGAGAATATTCAGGTCTTTGGATGAGGATAATTTATTGTTGAAATCTATACCACTGGTTTGTGAAGGGACAAGGCGAAAACGGGTATCTTCCTTTACCGTTTCATCTGCGCAACCAAATAACAAGAAGATACTACATAAAAGAAAAACTGACCTTTTTATTCCCATTTTAAATTTTAGCATGGTTAAATGAAAAGCCTTTCCAAATTTCGGAAAGGCTTTTATAATGTAACAGTTATTTACAGATTAATATCCTGGATTCTGAGTTAAATTAGGGTTGGTAGATAACGCTGCCGGAGGAATAGGGAATAACAGGTAAGTTTCAGAAGATGCCGGTTTTTCAAAATGAGCATCTAAATAAGTTGAGAAACGAATCTGGTCATTTCTTCTCCAGCCTTCCCAATACAATTCTCTGGCTCTTTCATCAAGAATTTCATCAAGATCTACAACTGCAAGATCTGAAGTCTGCCTGGCCGCTCTAATTGAATTCACCAAAGACTCCGGTGTATCACCCATAGTGGCTGAACCACCTCTTAGAATAGCTTCAGCTTTCATTAATAATGCGTCTGCATATCTAAAATGTACATAGTCATTTCCAACAGAACCGATATTGGCAAAATCTACAGGGTATTTGATCACCCTGATCCCGGCAACCTCACTGGAGGCCGTTAAAGAGAAATCTTTCGTAAATGCCAGCGGATCACCATTACGATCCTGTAAAGGAGTACCATCGGCAGCAAATTGCTGACCTAATAAGAATCCGGCATTCATACCTGTATTTCCGGCGAAATAATCTGGTGTGAATTCTCTCCTCATATCACCATCCTCATACAAGTCATATATCTCTGCCAGGGTAACAAACCCGTTCCAACCACTTGGCTGGTTATTATAATGCAGGGTCATATGCCATCTTGAATGTGTATTCGCAGGGTTATTTCCACGCTCATTTTCGCTTACGAAAATATTCTCTGAACTATCTGTAGTATT
>JBFGDP010000086.1:0-9275 GCA_041580575.1 Christiangramia sp. | reverse complement strand
TACATTAATTCTTTTGATCAGGTCTTCATCGGTATTTTCAAAATCTATAACACACTGAAGGTTTTTTAGGGTAGAACCATCATTAAGGGCGATAAATCTATTACTCCTGAAAGAGCGTACCCATCCTTTAACATGGTGTTCCTGTAAAAACTGGTCGCTTCCCAGTATATCAGCGACTTTTGCTTGTATCATTTAGTTGAAATTTAGAAAAAACAAAGATAGTTTTTAGCCTCAAGCTTAGCAAGCAGGCTATTTTATTAATAATTTTAATTCTTATCGTTTACATTATAATCTCCCTCGTCATTATCACTCTCGATGATATTCATTGCCGGCTCCTTTAGTACATTCTTATTGGCAATGCTTCTTTCCAGCGACAGGAGTAAAGAGGGCAATAATAGAAGATTAGCCAGCATGGCAAACAGTAAAGTGGCAGATACTAATCCGCCAAGGGCAACAGTTCCGCCAAAACTACTGATCATAAATACTGAAAAGCCAAAGAATAGTACAATTGAAGTATAGAACATACTTACGCCGGTTTCCCTTAATGCTGCATACACAGATCTCTTAATTCTCCAATTGTTGGCTTTCAATTCCTGCCTGTATTTTGCAAGGAAATGTATAGTATCGTCTACAGAAATACCAAAGGCAATACTAAAAACCAATATTGTCGATGGTTTTATAGGTACACCCAGGAATCCCATCATTCCTGCGGTGACCAGTAATGGCAGCAGGTTGGGGACCAGGGAAATTATGATCATTCTAAAACTTCTGAACATCCAGGCCATTAAAATGGCTATCAACAAAATTGCCAGCCCCAGGGAGATGATAAGATTTCTCACCAGGTAATTGGTGCCTTTTTGAAATAATAATGCTTTCCCGGTCAGGGCGACCTCATAACGTTCCTTCGGAAATATTTTTTTTATTTGTGGAAGCAGGTCGTTCTCGATCTCTTCCATTTTCTCTGTACCCACATCTTTCATAAAAGTGGTGATCCTGGCATATCTGCCGGTAGAATCTACGTAGGACTGCATTAAACCTTCTCCAGATGAAAGGTTTCTGGCATAAGGCATTATAAAATTACGTTCCTGGGATGAAGGTAATTGATAATATTTTGGATTGCCATTATAGTAAGCCTGTTTCGAATACTTCACCAGCCTGTTCACAGATAGAGGTTTGGAAAGCTCCGGGATATCCTGAATAAATTTTTCCAGTTCATCCATCCTCTTTAGGGTAGAAAGCTTCATCACCCCTTTAGCTTTCTTAGTGTCAATAAGTATTTCCAGGGGCATCACGCCATCGAACTCACTTTCAAAGAACTTCACATCCTTGAAAAAGGTTGTATTCTGAGGCATATCCTCCAGTATACTTCCCGATATTTTAATGGTGTAGATTCCAATTATACTGGCAGCAAGCAATACCACAGAGCTTATGTAGATAGCTATCCTGTTATGTCTTACCATTTTTTCCATCCAGTCTACCAGTCCACCAATCCATTTTTTAGTTAAATGTCGAAGATGGCGATCTTTCGGGGGCTTGAGGTAACTGTAAATTATTGGAATGATCAATAAACTTAGAACGAATATGGCGATTATATTTATCGATGCAACCACACCAAATTCTCTAAGTAACTGGCTGTCTGTTAAAATAAAGGTGGCAAAACCCGAAGCTGTTGTAAGATTAGTTAACAAAGTGGCGTTTCCTACCTTGGTAATTACTCTTTGCAATGACTTGGCTTGATTCCCATGTTTCTTTATTTCTTGCTGATATTTATTAATCAGGAAAATGCAGTTCGGAATTCCGATTACAATTATTAGGGGCGGGATCAAAGCTGTTAGGATCGTAATTTCATAATGCAAGAGTCCTATAACTCCAAAAGCCCACATTACCCCAATGCATACCGTGAACATGGAGATTAAGGTTGCCCGGAGGGACCTGAAAAAGAAGAAGAAAATAAGGGAAGTCACCAATAAGGCTGCTAGAATGAACAGGCCAATCTCGTCTACGATATTCTGGGCATTCAGGGTTCTGATATAAGGCATACCCGAAACCCTGACATCAATTCCATGGTTTTCTTCGAATTCGGCAATCAGCGGATCCAGTTCTTCCAGTACGAAGATCTTCCTGGCCTTCGTGTTTACCAGTTCTTTATTTAGATATAAGGCAGATTGTATGGTGTTGGAATGCGAACTAAAAACCAGATTCTCATAGAATGGTAATTCTGTAAAAAGCTTATTTTCAAAATCCTTAAGTTGTAGGCTATCCGGAGCATCGCTATCCAGGACGGGAACCATTTCAAAACGTTTAGGATCCTCGAATTTTTTTAGTTCCTGAAGACTTGCCGGGGATATAATATGATCTACCTCGGGGTAAGAAGTAAGTTTTCTGGTTAGCTCATTCCATGCTTTAAACTTTTCCGGAGTAAAAATAGCAGAGTCCTGCACTCCCAGGAGAATCAAATTCCCTTCCTCACCAAATTTATTCAGGAAATCGTCATACTGTACATTAACAGGATGATCATAGGGCATCAGGTTTGCTTCCGTATAAGAAAATCGCATGTTCTTCCATTGCGTGGAAAGCAGGAATGTGGCGACCGAGATCAAAATGATGATAATGATCCTGTTTCTAAGAATAAGGCGGGCTATGGAATTCCAAAATCCAAAGCTGAATATCTTATGCATGGCTTTGTTTTAGCGGCGCAAAGTTAGAAAAAGCAAGTTTAAATAGTTCTTATTAAACGATTAATCTTCTTATTATTAAAGCTGAAGCTGCAAAGTGAACTTTAAGGCAAAATTATCCTTGAAGGTATCCCGGTGGTATGCACCATATCTATAGGCTGCACCCAGGCCCAAGCCTGCCAGTATCTTATTCAGCTCTATCCCAGCCTCATTATAGCCATGGTTTAAAGTGTTGAAGCTGATATTTTGATGTTTCTGCAGATCGTCGAAGTCACCCACGGCGTGCCTGGTGATAAAAACGAGTTCCGGTTGAAAATTTTTTGAAATAAGAAAAGGACGTAACTGATGTCTAATATGAAGACTCGCCTGCCTGTCACTGAAGAATTCATTGAAGAACATGGTTTCAAAACCATTTCTTCCCGATATGGAAAACCTTCTGAAGACACCTTCCCTCTGTGGGTTATTTGGATTAGCATGAAAGGCGTGGGTTAGAGGAAGGTCGCCAAAACCATAGTTTCCTTCCAGGATGAACTCGGTTCTGGATCTGTCAAGGCGGCGAATTTCGTGTTCAGCTTTAATACCAATCCTTGTAAAATCGAAATCACCACCTAATGTAGAAAATGATTTTTCAAGCTGTCCGGTAAACTGTGGGAAATTTTTCTCTAGTACCACATTGCTGTCCGGGGTGTTCAGGAACCTTGAGAAGGGTCGCCATAAAAATGAGAATGTTAATGTAGCCAGGTCATAATCACTGTAATTTTCACCCTGATCTAAAAAACTATATTGTTTTATCTGCCATATCTCTTCTTTAGCCAGCTGTAATTCTACGTCAAGTTTCGGGGTAATCCTGTGTTCCAGGCTACTGGCATATTTTCTATAGTTGTAGTAGAAATTGATATTTACAAATCGTGGTTGTAGAATCGCAAAAGTACGCTGCCCTTTTAGGTAATTAAAAGAGGCGGTTTCTCTAATATCCCGTTCAAAAGAAAAATTAAGGGTAGTACCGTTCTTTTTATTCAGGTAGATCCCGGTCCCGACGCCGTATTTTAAAACTTCATCTTTAAACCCGTAGGTGGTATAGCCACCAAGATTAAAATTTTCTGAGAATCTGTCATTCGTTCTACCTCCAAATCCCAGTCTTATACCTTCATAATTATTAAACTTAAAGAGCTTACTCAGATTCAGGTTCCAGAATCCAATAGGATACGAGCCCGATGCTATTGCCTGCTTTATCTCGATCTTGCGTTCGATATTTCCAGCGCGAATAATACTGTCCACGGTCTGCCTGGTAGCTTCATCCCTTCTGGTAAAAACTGTTTTTCTATTCTTTTCCCAGAATATTGAATCTTGTTGGGTAGCGGCAAAATCAACATCAATCTCTGCCCCTGGATTTTTGATCTTCCTATCAAAATCAAGATCAATATCATAATTTCTGGAAATTGAAAATAAATAGAGATCATGTGCAATATCCTCAGACCCAAAAATGATGTCTAAGGCTCCTTTTTTTTGCTGCACCGCGCCCACCCTGATAGTTCCACCAAATACTGCTACCTCCTTACCTCCAGAACCAGGCCTTATTCTGGTGGTTTGTTGGGATGGGAACCATAAATTTTTATCGGGATAGTATTTATAATCATGTTCCACCTCGAGTTTTATAGCTCCTAACAACTGGGCCCTGGCTTTTTGAATCGCCAGGCTTATGGTATCCAGGTAAAGAATACCTTCCAGCCCTGCAACCACTTTTTCACGTTTTGGTTTAAAGTAGACCATATAAGCAGGCCTTTCAGTTTTGGTAGTATCCAGGATCCGGTATTCATAATTCTTCAGAGCATTATCGTCCAGAGGTCCGGCGTATTCTGTGTCGTAGAGTTTGTAATTCTTTTTATATAGGGAAAGAGGATGCAGTTTCATACCCAGAACATTGTAAATAGGTTTGGAAAATCCTGCCGTCTGGATCCCAATAACCTGTTCTTTTCGTCCATTCTTTTTTGTGTAAAAATTTTCTGATACTTTTTCAGAGAGATATGCTCTTCCCTCGTTTAAGATCGTTTGCATCGCTGCAGAAGTAGAATCTGCATACATCTCCAAATCTCCCGCTTCATTATCTATGATAAATTTAGAATAAGAACGATACCTGAAACCAGGCAGTACCTGTTCTGGATCATTTTTATGGCGGTTTTTGATGGCCTTTTCAATTAAAAGGACCGCGGGGTCAGTTTTATTGGAGATCAATATCGTTTCCAGTTGCTGGAGATCTGGGCTCAGTGAAATCTGTAAATATTTTGTGTCGCTTGAGATCTGTAACTGGATCGTTTTATAACCTACATATGAAACCCTAATACTATCCCTTTGCTTATTCAGGTTAAATTTAAAGCTACCGTCAATATTGGTGAGTACCTGCTCGTTGCCGGTCTGGATTTCGGCATAAGCCAGAGGTTCCCTGGTTTCCTTATTGATCACCCGTCCAGTAATGGATTGTGCTGAAAGTCCACCGAATATTAAAAAACATAGCAAAAATAAAGGATAGCGCATCTGGGGCGAATTGGTTTGAAAATAAAAATGCCGGATCAAATCTGAAATTCATTCAGATCCAAACCGGCAATTTTGTGTGTTACAGAGAGCATTAAACCGTCATGATCTCTTTTTCTTTTACAGCAAGTATGCTGTCTATTCTCTCAATATAAGTATTGGTTAATTCCTGAACTTCATCTTCAGAACTTTTCAAAAGATCTTCAGAAATATCTAGTTTCTTTAATTCCTGCATAGCCTGTTTACGATCATTTCTCACCCCAACCTTCGCATCCTCAGCTTCGGCCTTTGCCTGTTTGGTAAGCTGTTTTCTTCGCTCCTCGGTAAGTGGCGGAACATTGATGATCACGCTCTCTCCGTTATTCATTGGATTAAAACCAAGGTTTGCCAGCATGATCCCTTTTTCGATCTCCTGGATAAGGCTCTTCTCGAAAGGTTGAATAGATAGAGTTCTGGCATCTGGAGTATTAACGTTTGCTACCTGTTGCAAAGGAGTTTTTGCCCCATAATATTCCACCATCACACTCCCCAGCATATTAGGACTGGCTTTTCCGGCACGTATATTTGAAAGTTGTTTCTTAAGATGCGAAATGGCGCCTTCCATTCCTTCTTTAGCTGCTTCTATAATAAATTCAACTTCATCCATTTTAATAGTAATTTACAAGTTCAGATTTATAGGTTCACTTTTGTCCCAACACGTTCTCCTGTGGCAACTTTTAGAAGATTGCCCGGTTTATTCATGTCGAATACGATAATAGGTAATTCATTTTCCTGGCTAAGAGTGAAAGCAGTGGTATCCATTACTTTCAGGCCTTTTTTAATTACATCTTCAAATGTAATAAAATCGAATTTAGTTGCTTCCTTGTCTTTTTCAGGGTCTGCGGTATAAATTCCATCTACCCGGGTTCCCTTAAGAATTACATCTGCTTTAATTTCGATCGCTCTTAGAACTGCTGCCGAGTCTGTGGTGAAATAAGGATTTCCTGTGCCTCCTCCAAAAATAACTACTCTGCCTTTTTCAAGATGTCTTATCGCCTTACGACGAATAAAGGGCTCTGCCACTTCATTGATCTTTATTGCAGATTGTAATCTTGTCTGTATATCGGCATCTTCTAGGGCACTTTGCAGCGCCAAACCATTAATGACGGTTGCGAGCATTCCCATGTGGTCTCCCTGCACTCTATCCATCCCGCGACTTGCACCTGCAACCCCCCGAAAGATATTTCCTCCACCAATAACTATTGCCAGCTCAACACCTTTATCTACTACCGTTTTTATCTCCTCTGCATATTCTGCCAAGCGCTCCGGGTCAATGCCATATTGGCGGTTTCCCATTAAAGCTTCTCCAGATAGTTTTAAAAGTATTCTCTTGTATTGCATAGCTGATTTTTATTAATCGTTGCAAATATAGCTAATATCTGAATTTGTGAAATATAAAGCTGCCTTTTTGAAAATGATTAAGATTCTTTTATTAGTAATTAACTCGTGACAGGAGGTTACACTTTGTAATTGAGAAATGCTCTGGCTAGATTTTTGATATATTTGATCTGAATAAACCAGGAAAAATTTTAAAACCAATGATGGGATATTATATAATAGCAGGACTTATTTTTATTGTAAGTATGTATGTGAGCAACAAGCTCAAGAGTAAATTCAAGAAATACTCTAAGGTGCACCTGCAAAATGGAATGAGCGGTAAAGAGATCGCAGAAAAAATGTTGCGTGATAATGGAATTCATGATGTAAAAGTAATCTCAACCCCGGGGATGTTGTCAGATCATTACAATCCCGCTAAAAAGACAGTGAATTTAAGCGAAGGAGTTTATTCCCAACGAAACGCTGCCGCGGCGGCTGTTGCAGCCCACGAATGTGGTCATGCCGTTCAACACGCAACCGCTTATAGTTGGTTGCAAATGAGAAGTCAGCTGGTGCCGGTGGTAAGTGTAGCTTCTAAATTGTCGCAATGGGCCATTTTTGGTGGTCTTATTTTAATGACCATGGTGGGAGTAGGAGTAGGACAAACGGTATTATTACTGGGAATTATAATGTATGCTGCAGGAACGCTGTTTAGTTTTATTACCCTCCCCGTAGAATATGATGCCAGTAAAAGAGCCCTGGTATGGCTGGAAAATGAGAATATGTTAACGAGCGCTGAACATGATGCGGCCGAAGATTCTTTAAAATGGGCGGCAAGAACCTATGTGGTTGCTGCGGTTGGTTCACTCGCAACCTTACTTTATTTTGTTAGCCTTTATATGGGTAGAGATTAATCCAGAACACCAATAATATTAAAAAAGCTGTCTTGATAAGAGACAGCTTTTTTAGTTTATATTTTGATCTGTCGGTCTATTTGCTGGTTCAGGGATATAAAAGTTTCTGTTCTGGAAACTCCGTCTATGGCCTGTATATTTTTATTTAGAACATTCATCAGGTGCTCATTATCGCGGCAAAGAATTTTTAAGAATATAGACCAGTTTCCGGTGGTATAATGACATTCTATGACTTCCGGAATTTCGCTCAGCTGTTTAACCGCCTGGGGATTGCTTACGGCTTTATCTAGATAAACTCCAACAAAGGCCATGGTCTTATAACCTAATAAGCGAGCATCCAACATCATTTTAGAACCTTCGATCAATCCTGATTTCTCAAGTTTTCTTAATCGCTGATGTACTGCCGCACCGGTGATCCCTATATTCTTTGCGATCTCCAGAATTGGTTTTTTGGCATCTTTCATCAGGAAATTTAAGATCGTTTTATCAATACCGTCCAGCTGAACACTATCATTGACTATTTTCATTGAGCAATAATTTTTATTTTAAAGCAAAAATACAAAAAATGCTATCCATCATTAATTGCCAACCTCGCCAAACGGATTGTATCCAAGATATTCGGTCTCTTCCTCTTTAAAAATAATATCCTGTTCTTCCAGTTTTTTCAAAATAGGCTCATAGACCTCTTTTCTAATTGGTAATTGTACACCGGGAGTTTCAATTTCCCCGTTCAGGATCATAATAGCAGCCATCGCTACAGGCAGGCCTACGGTTTTTGCCATCGCTGTTCTGGTTTGATCTTCACCAATATGTACCATAGTAGAGTCTATTTGCCTGCGCTTACCGTCTAGTTCAAATCCAAATTTGTGATACATCACGATCATGTCTTTATCTTCAGGCGACAGGCTCCATTTATCCATCAGGATTTTTTGCAGTGCCTGCGCAGGTGTAGCGTTTTTGATGCCGATCTTTTTATCTGGATTAAAGAGATCCAGTTCTATTAATTTATCCCACATAATATCATCCTGGTCTATTTTAAGATTATGTCGAACCTTAAGTTCTACTGAATCACTGGGAGAATATGGGAGGAAAGAATTGACGAATCCCCTGTAGCTCATACCTTCAGAGTTTTTCATGGCAAAACTGTCATCTGTCATTCCTAGTTGTACGAACATATTCCAGGCACGGCTAAATCCAACTTTACGTATAGTCCCGCGGTAAAGGGTCAAAACATCTTCCAGACCATAGACACTTTGGTATTTTAGGCTGTTCCTGTTGGCATAGGCTTCAAATTTACCGTGACCTTCTATTTGTAAAAATTCAGTTCTTCTAAACAACCTCTGATATGGAATGTATTTGTATTTACCTTCCTGGATAAATTCGGCCACACCGCCCTGACCTGCGACCACTACATTTCTGGGGTTCCAGGTGAACTTATAGTTCCACAGGTTATCATCACTTTCCGGTGCGACCAGGCCTCCCGTAAATGATTCAAATAGTAACATTTTACCTCCTTTATCTCTTATCCTGTCAATCACCTGCATGGCGCTCATATGGTCGATACCTGGATCTACGCCGATCTCATTCATAAAAACCAGTCCTTTAGCCTTTACCTCCTCATCTAGAGCCTTCATTTCATCACTTATATAGGAGGCTGTGACCATATTCTTGCCATATTTAAGGCAATCTTTGGCTACTTCTATATGATATCTTGCCGGGAGCATAGAAATAACGATATCTGCCTTTTGGATCGCCGGCTCTCTGCTTTGGGCTTGGAAAACATCTAATTCAAAAGCCATAC
>JBFGDP010000085.1:0-9314 GCA_041580575.1 Christiangramia sp. | reverse complement strand
TATTATTCATGAAGGAGCGGGTCACGCTCCAATCATTGCAAATCCTGAATACGCTGAATACTTAAGACGTTTTGGCGAGATTGGCTGCAAAGCGATTTCCAGTTCACATGATTATGAAATCTACGAGGCTATACGTGAACTTTCTATTTTAAAGGAAGCAGAGGATACTCCCGTAGAAAAGATCGCAGAAGTGGAAAAAAGGGTGGAAGACCTTCAAAATGCAGATGTTAAGCCAAGTGAGATGGCCCAGATTAGGAACCTGCACTGGTGGACCGTAGAATATGGCCTTATTGGTACAGTAGATAACCCAAAGATATACGGAGCGGGACTTCTTTCTTCTATTGGTGAAAGCAAATCATGCATGACCGATGCTGTAAAAAAATATCCTTATACCATAGAAGCTGCTAAAAAGGAGTTCGACATCACTAAACCACAACCACAATTATTCGTAACTCCAGATTTTGCTCACCTGAGCCTGGTTCTGGAAGAGTTTGCCAATAAAATGGCTTTGCGTAAAGGCGGACTTGAAGGCATTCAAAAATTAATAGATTCACGCAACCTGGGTACTATAGAATTCAGCACAGGAATACAGGTGTCTGGTAATTTTGCAAGGGTAATCGAACATGAAGGAAAACCGGTGTATGTTCAAACCAAAGGAAAGACCTCCCTTTCTTACCGGGAAAAAGAGCTGGTTGGTCATGGAGTTTCAAATCATCCTGATGGTTTTGGCTCCCCGGTAGGCAGCCTGAAAGGCATCAACCTGGCCATCGAAGATATGAGTCCCAGGGATCTAAGGGCTTATGATATTTACGAAGGAGAAAACATCAGCCTTGAATTTGAAGGAGGAGTTAAAGTGGAAGGTGAAATCATTACCGGCACGAGGAATTTGCAGGGAAAAATCATCATCATTAGCTTTAAGAATTGCACAGTTACTTACCAGGATGAAATACTATTTAAACCGGAATGGGGAAAATATGATATGGCTGTTGGAAAAGAGGTTATCTCGGCATTTGCCGGCCCGGCAGATCATCAATCTTTTGACCTGATCACCCACACGCCTTCTACAACAACCATTAAAAGCAAAAAAACTCCGGAAAGGGAAGAACTGGAATCTTTATACGAGGCCGTGCGAAACATAAGGAACGGCGAGAATACAAAATTCTCCCTTCAGGCAGCATTCGACATAGCAACCAAACACCATCCCAAGGATTGGCTGTTAACCGTTGAGATTTATGAGATTGCGATGGAAGATGATCCAAAACTTGCTGAAAAAGTAAAATCAAGGTTACAGGTGTTAAAGCAGGAACGTCCTGAAGTAGCTCATTTAATAGAGGATGGTATGGAGATGACAGAATCTAAGATGGCGACATCCTAGAGTTTTATCTCCTCCAGACTGTCGGGATTACTTATGATCTCATTTTGATATTCCAGGGTCCAGCCCATAGTACTGGTAAGTATATATATTTTTTGTAATTCGCTTACCAGCCTGTTTTTTGCATTAGATTTCAAGGAGGATCTTTCGATTTTCTCCCGGAGACCCTTTTCAATTCTGGTCTTTATCTTATTATAATCTTCAGCTTCAAATTTATTCAGGTAATCCTGAGTAACATCATAATACCTGATATTAGGATTGATTTTAATTTCCTCCCTGGGGATATGTTTTATTATTACGCGCCTGTTCTCTTCATCGATTTCTATATCCAGTTTACTCAGGTCATAAGCAATAGTGACTTCTGCATTTACTACGATTAGTGCTTTTTTTCTAGCTGAAAGAACATCAAAGTAAAAACTCTTAGAATTTTTATAAGTGAATACCTGGGAGAAGGTACCTTCAGTAACCACTAATTTACCTACATTCCTTATTTGCTCCTTGATGAGCGCAGTGTTCTCCTCTAAGCTCTCCTTTTCTTCATTTTTTTGATTCCAGTACATAAATCCAAGGATCACCACCGCGACCATAAGTATGGATAATAATATATTCTTCATATACGTTAGTTGTAGAATTAAATGTAAGAAAAATAAGAAAGTAAGGTGAAGGATGAATTCTGAAGAGAGTTAATTAAATCCTATAAAAAACTAAAGGACGGCCCCACCCGTCCTTTAGTATATTCTAAAATCTACCCCAACAAATTTTAGAAAACAAATCTTCCATAAATAATTGATTATTAAGACATAAATCTCGATAAACAACGTTAATTTATTTCACATCTGCATTGTAAAAATACGAATTATTTAATACGATGTACACTTTTTCAACTCCCATTGTATTAAAAATTTAAGAATATCAGCAATCATAAGGGTTGAGAAAAGGTTATTTCAGGATGTTTTTTATGTATTTCCTCGATTTTTGATTGTAATTTTGTAAGAAATTTCTTATGAGCGGTTGAATTTTCTTCTCGCGCAGTGTGTAATAATGCCTTTTGAATTTTATTAATTTCAGAATTCAGTAAGTGCGAATTGTCTGATAACCAGTTAACTGAAAATAAATTCCATATATAGTTTACCGCAACATTATTAGGATGAAGCATATCATCAGAATAGAACCTGTAATCCCGAAGTTCATCCATCATTATTTCGTAGGAAGGAAAATAAGAGGAGGAGCGGGAAGATCTTAAATATTGCTGCAAAGCAGATATGAGATTCGCTTTACTATGCTGATTATTCACAAAACCATCCTTTAGATGCCTCACCGGGGATACGGTAAATATTATTTTTGCCTCTTTATTCATTTCAGAAACTGAATGCTCTATAACTTCCAGGTCGTTTATGATCTCATTTATTGAAGAAAGCTCTTTCGTAAATTTTTGCTGAGGGATCTTATGGCAATTAGCAGCGATCGTTTCCTTGCCTTCATAAATATACCCCCAGGCCGTACCCAAACTTATAATGATATGCGAGGCACTTTGGATAAAATTCCTGCTATCCTCTATGGCAAGATTGAGATCTCGAAGGCATTCTTCTTTATCAGGTCTTCTCATGTCTGAATGCGCTTCCAGCGATTGCCAGCCGCCGTTAAATTCTAACACATCGCTCTCCTGAAAAAATTCCTGGTTAGATAACCGCTGAAAAAACTTTCTTATAGGTGAGGGATGAAAGATAATACCGGTGGGATTCTGCAGATTTTTAAATTTGAACCAATCCAGCTTATTACCAATATTCTCCACAAAGCAGGAACCAATCAGGAAGACACCAGAGCCATGTTCCAACTTTGGAAAACCTTCTTCTACCGGTACCCTGGTTCTAAAATCCATATACTTAAATTAAAAAATCCCGGTGATATACCGGGACCTTTTTTGTTATTTTATAAAACTTTCCGCTTTTTGCAAAGCTTCATTGAGCCCCTCGGGCTTCTTACCACCGGCTGTTGCGAAGAACGGCTGGCCACCACCGCCACCCTGGATATATTTACCCAGTTCTCGTACAATCTGGCCGGCATTCAGATCTTTTTCCTTAACCAGGTTCTTAGACACATAGCATGAAAGAAGGGCCTTGCCATTCTGCTCGGTTCCAAATAATAAAAATAGATCATCTATTTCCTCTCCCAGCTGAAAAGCGAGGTCTTTGATCCCTGCCGCATCCAGGTCTACCCTTTTCGCCAGGAAATTCACTCCGTTCACCACTTTGATCTCCTGAATAAGTTCAGATTTCAGGTTTTTTGCTTTATCCTTTAACAGGCTTTCAACCTGCTTTTTCAAGGCGCTGTTTTCTTCCTGCAGATTATTGATCGCCTTGACCGGGTCTTTTGCATTTTTCAGTCCATTTTTGATCTCTTCCAGAATAGCTGACTGTTGCTCAAAATAATTCATTGCCGCCTCACCAGTGATCGCCTCGATTCTTCGAATACCAGAAGCAACGGCAGATTCTCCCGTAATTTTAAAATACCAGATATCTGCTGTGTTTTGCACATGGGTGCCCCCACATAATTCCATTGAATCTCCAAAGCGAATAGCTCTTACCGAATCTCCGTATTTCTCACCAAATAAGGCAATTGCCCCCTGGTCTATGGCTTCCTGATAAGTGATATTCCTTTTCTCATCCAGGTTTATTTGCTCCCTGATCCTGGCATTTACGAAATTCTCAACTTTCTCCAACTCTTCAGCAGTTACTTTGCTAAAATGAGAAAAATCGAATCTTAAATATCCACTCTGTACCATAGATCCTTTTTGCTCTACATGGGTGCCAAGGATTTTCCTCAATGCCTGGTGCAGTAAATGCGTAGCGGTATGATTAGAAGCTGTATTATTTCTATCGGTCTTATTAACCACCGCCTTGAAATCGGCTTCGGTATTCTTTGGTAATTTCTTACTAAAATGGACTATCAGGTTATTCTCTTTCCTGGTATCCAGTACTTCGATCACCTCACCTTCAGAAGACATTATTATACCTTTATCTCCTACCTGACCTCCACCTTCGGGATAAAAAGGAGTTTTATTGAGTACCACCTGGTACATTTCACCTTTCTTCTTGGATTCTACCTTGCGGTATTTCGCAATTTTCACATCAGCTTCCAGTTGATCATAACCAATAAAAGTGTCATCCTCAACCTCAGCCAGTTCCACCCAATCTCCGGCACTAACGGCGGTAGCCTCCCGAGAACGATCTTTTTGCTTCTTTAACTCTGCCTCGAAACCGCTTTCATCAAGCTCATAGCCATTTTCCCTTAAAATCAACGCAGTTAGATCTATAGGAAACCCAAAAGTATCATACAGTTCGAATGCTTTTTCACCAGAAATGGTTTTATCCTTAGAGCTTTTCATTAAATCTTCTAGCAGCACCAGTCCCTGGTCCAGGGTTCTTAAAAAAGATGCCTCTTCCTCCCTGATTACATTTTCCATCAGGTTTTTCTGAGACTTCAATTCAGGGAATGCCGCTCCCATTTGAGCACTAAGCACGGGCACGAGTTTATATATAAATGGTTCCTTAGTATTTAAAAAAGTAAAACCATATCTAATTGCTCTTCTTAAAATTCTGCGTATAACATATCCGGCGCCGGTATTACTTGGCAATTGTCCATCTGCAATAGAAAATGATACTGCCCTAACATGATCTGCGATCACCCTCATGGCGATATCCTTCTCCTCCTCTTTACCATAAGCGACAGAAGTGATCTCCTCGATCTCTTTTAGTAGTGGCGTGAACACATCTGTGTCATAATTGGATTGTGTATTCTGCAATACCATACAAAGACGCTCAAAGCCCATCCCGGTGTCAATATGTTTTGCCGGTAGTTCCTCAAGATCTCCATTCGCTTTACGGTTATATTGCATAAAAACAAGGTTCCAAATTTCCACAACCTGCGGATGATCCATATTCACGAGATCTCTACCTGGAGTTTTTGCTTTTTCCTCTTCAGATCTTATATCAATATGAATTTCTGAACATGGTCCGCAGGGTCCCTGGTCACCCATTTCCCAGAAATTATCCTTTTTGTTTCCATAAATAATCCGCTCTTCAGGAACGATCTTTTTCCATAAATCCAGGGCCTCGGTATCCATACCAAGATCATCCCTGTCCTTACTGCCTTCAAAGACCGAGACATATAAATTTTCCGGATCGATCTTAAACACCTCAGTTAGTAGTTCCCAGGCCCAGTTGATTGCTTCCTCCTTAAAATAATCACCAAAACTCCAGTTTCCAAGCATTTCAAACATGGTATGATGATAGGTATCATGCCCAACTTCTTCCAGGTCGTTATGTTTTCCACTAACTCTAAGACATTTCTGAGTATCGGTCACCCGGTTATTCTTAGGTACAGAATTACCCAGAAAGTATTCCTTAAACTGGTTCATTCCGGCATTGGTAAACATAAGCGTGGGATCGTCTTTGATCACCATAGGAGCCGATGGTACAATGCTATGTGCCTTAGATTTGAAAAATTCGAGAAACTGTTTGCGGATATCCTGTGACTTCATTCAGTTATTTTCTTGCAAAATTCATTAAATTATGAAGACGGCAAAACAATTCATATATTTGTTCGTTTACCGTATCATATTACACGGTATTTAAGCCGTTTCTGGACGCAAAAATAGCACAAATTTAACTCATGTCGAAGGTTAAATATTATTACGATAGCGAGACCCTTTCTTATAAAAAGATCGAGCAAAAAAAAGGCAGGCGATTAGGGATCGCCCTGCTAAGTATTACCGGTTCTTTCTTAGCCGGTTTTATTCTTTTAATCATTTATCTGAATATCCCACAAATTGAAACCCCCAAGGAAAAAGCATTAAAACGGGAGTTACAGAACATGAAACTACAATATGGCCTGCTAAACAAAAAGATGGACCAGATCCAGGATGTTATGGCCAATATCGAAGACAGGGACAATAATATATATCGTCTTTACTTTGAAACCAATCCTATACCTGAGGAACAACGAAAAGCCGGGTTTGGAGGGATCAACAGGTACAAAGATCTGGAAGGATTTGAGAACAGTAAATTGATTACTGAAACGACCAAAAGAATGGATATTTTAACCAAACGTCTGGTCGTACAATCTAAATCCCTGGATGAAATCGCCGAACTGGCTAAAGAAAAGGGAGAATTGCTTTCAGCAATTCCAGCAATTCAGCCCGTGAATAATGAAGACCTGAGCAGGATCGCTTCTGGTTATGGATGGCGAACAGATCCATTCACCAAGGTTCGTAAATTCCATTATGGGATGGACTTCACCGCTCCCCGGGGAACACCCGTATATGCTACAGGTGATGGTCGCGTGGTAAGAGCAGACAGCAGATCTACAGGTTATGGAAATCATATAAGGATCGATCACGGCTATGGTTATACTAGTTTATATGCGCATCTTTATAAATACAATGTTCGCAGAGGCCAGAAGGTTAAAAGAGGGGACGTTATTGGATTTGTAGGTAGTACCGGCCGATCTGAAGCGCCGCATTTGCACTATGAGATCTTCATGGACGATAAAAGAATAAATCCTATTAATTTCTATTATGGAAACCTTTCTCCGGAGGAGTTCGGTGAAGTCCTTGAAAAAGCCCAACGTGAAAATCAATCACTTGATTAATGCACATAGATCTTCCTGAAAAACGCTACTATAGCATTGGCGAAGTCGCCGATGCCTTTAAAGTGAATACCTCCCTTATTCGATTCTGGGAAAAGGAATTTGATATCATCAAGCCAAAAAAGAACGCCAAGGGCAATAGAAAATTTACTCCTGAAGACATTAAGAATCTTAGCCTCATTTACCATTTGGTAAAAGAACGTGGTTTTACCTTAGAAGGAGCAAAAATTCATTTAAAAGAAGAAAAACATAAAACGTTGAGTAACTTTGAAATCATAAGGAAACTAGAAAGCGTCAAATCTGAACTAATCAATCTTAAAAATCAATTGTAATATGAAAAAGTGGCTTATCCCGTTAATTATTGCTGTAATAGGAATTATTGTGATCTGGAGGTTTACTGCCGGATTTAATAATACCGCAGTCGCGAAAGAAGAGAATGCCAAATTAGCCTGGGCCAATGTAGAAAGTTCGTATCAGCGAAGGAATGATCTTATTGGGAACCTGGTAAAGACTGTAGAAGGTGCGGCAGACTTTGAACGAGGGACGTTAAAAGAGGTTATCGAGGCCAGGGCAAAAGCAACTTCAGTAAATGTAGATGCTGAAAATTTAAGTGCAGCACAGATCCAGCAATTCCAGCAGGCTCAACAGGGAGTTACCTCTGCATTGTCAAGATTATTGGTCACCGTAGAAAGATATCCCGATCTAAAAGCCAACCAGAATTTCTTACAGTTGCAATCCCAACTGGAAGGCACCGAGAACAGGATAAATGTCGCCAGGGATCGTTATAATGAGGCAGTAACAGATTATAACACCTATATACGTGTTTTCCCGAATAATCTATTTGCAGGCATGTTCGGCTTCGAAAGAATGGAGCGCTTCCAGGCAGATGCAGGCGCAGAGAATGCTCCAGATGTTGAATTCGATTTTTAAAAATATGAGTGTACAGAGCGAAGCTTTTTTAAGCAAGGAGGAGGAAGAGGAAATCGTCGACGCTATTAGGCAGGCAGAGAGAACTACCAGCGGAGAAATTAGGGTTCACCTGGAACCAACCACCGGCAAGCAGGATATTTTTGAAAGAGCCATGGAAGTTTTTCATGCGCTCAAAATGGATAATACCAAAGATGCCAATGGGGTATTAATTTATGTCGCTGTAGAAGACAGGAATTTTGTGATCTATGGAGACCAGGGCATCAATGATGTGGTTGCTGATAGTTTCTGGGAGAGCACTAAAGACCTGATAATTTCTCATTTCAAAAAAGGACAATTTAAAGAGGGCCTGGTGCAGGGAGTTCTGAAAGCAGGAGAACAATTACAAAAACACTTCCCCTGGAATGAAGATGACACCAATGAATTATCTGATCAAATTTCAAAAGGTTAAGCCTATCAAACGAATCATATTTTTACTGATATTTCTTACGGGATTCAGCGCTATATCACAACGTGATGTCCCACCAAGGCCGTCAGAACAGACCAGTGTGTATGACGAGGCAGATATGCTATCTGGCGCAGATGAAGACAGGCTGGAGCAAAAATTGATACGATATGCCGACACTACTTCCACGCAGATCGTGGTAGTAACTATTCAATCTTTAGAGGGCGAGTACGAAGGCACCTATGCCGCTCACTGGGCCCACGAATGGGGAATAGGGCAAAGCGATAAAGATAACGGTCTATTAATTCTGGTTGCGCAAAAGGAACGCAAAATATGGATCACTACGGGTTATGGCCTTGAAGAATATCTTACAGATGCCAGAACCAAAGAGATCATTGAACTTATTATATTACCCGAGTTCAGGAATGGAGACATTTTCGGTGGGCTGGACAAAGGCACCTCCGCGATATTTGAAGTTTTAAACGGTACCTTCCAGGGAGTTCGTGGTTCAGATAGCAGTGGTGGGGGAGGAATTTCAATTAGGACCATCATTTTCTTTTTTATCTTCTTTGTAATTCTGGTTTCCATTTTCAATAAGAAAGGTGGAGGTAGAAACGGTGGAAGAAGAACCGGTAGAAGCGTTCTCTGGGATGCGATCATTCTAAGTTCCCTGGGCCGTGGTAGTTTTGGAGGCGGTGGCTTTGGAGGCGGAAGTTCCGGAGGCGGTTTCGGTGGCGGGGGCTTTGGAGGCGGCTTCGGTGGCGGTGGATTCGGCGGTGGCGGTGCCGGTGGAAGCTGGTAGACTAAAATTCTCTCATTTTATAAACTCACCAATGAACGATCATTTTTTTACAGATGAGGAATTCAGCAACCAGAATTTCAGCGAGGGAAATTTTAAAATCGCAGACTACGATAACTGCGTTT
>JBFGDP010000084.1:0-9425 GCA_041580575.1 Christiangramia sp. | reverse complement strand
TTCGGTAGTGGTGCGAAGAAGATTAACATTATAATCGTATAAAGTTTTAGTTCTTTTGGTGGGTTCTGCAAGTATATGACAAGTGGTGTTAAAATCGAATTCTTTTGCGACAGTTGCAAAAACCCAGCGTAGTGCTCTGATCTTGGCGATCTCGAGGAAATAATCTGACCCTACTGCGATAATGAATTGAAATTTGAAAACAGATCGTTGTTCTTTGGTCAGCCCTAACTTTTCCAGATGATTCAGGTATTCTGTGACATGCGCAAGAGAATAGGCCAGCTGTTGTGGTATGGTGGCTCCGGAATTTTGATAAAGCGATAAGTTTACACTTGAACAGGATTTAAAATTTTCCTGTTCCTGTACAATTTTTTCCAGCTCAGTATGATCTGAATTTAAGTTGTCAAACCAATTCCCTGTACGGGCAAGCTTCCCGATAATATCTATTTGCAGGTAAACTTTATAATTTTTATCCGAAATAATCTTATCAATAGTCCTAACAAATTCGGAATCCAGAAATTCCAATTTCAGGTAAATGGAAATTCCCGCGGGTAAATTATTAAAAAGCGCTACGCAATCGATTTCTTTGGTAGGTAAAATAAACCAAACCGCTTCAGTACCTTTCTGTAATTTTTGTAGTGCTTTGGAATTTGCGGTTTCAGCCGAGGTTACATAAACTTTCTCGCAAATATTCCAGTGAGCAGGATTCGAGACCTGCAGTGTTTCGCCTATATCTTCAGCAGAATAGAAAGGCTTGATATGTATGCCATGCAGGGATTTGGTAACCAGTTTTTCATTATAATCGGCTCCTTTAAGATCTGCCTGGATCTTTTGTTTCCATTGTTTTGCAGAAACTTCTTCAAATTCCTGAAATAACAATTGTTTCATTGGTAGTTGGTTTTGATCGGGAAGTTTAGCGAAGTTCTTAATTTACGGTATCATATTCAATGATATAAATATCTTCATCGGGCCTTTTCATATAATATTTCTGCCTGGCGAACTTTTCCAGTTCTACCGAATCCTGAAGTTTTTCTATGACCGCTTTGTCTTTCGCAATTTCCGTTTGATAATATTTCTTATTGTCCTGCAGTTCATTGATTTCCTGATCCAGTTCATGATGTATAAACCATGAATTGGTATCAAGGAAGAACATCCAACCTAGAAATACAAGACTTATCAACACATATTTATTACTGATAATCCTGAACCACGGTTTTTTACGCAGGTCTTTAAATTTCATACGCTTTAAAGATACAAAATTAGGTTAAGCGATCTTTTATTATAGTTTGAACTATATCAACAGCTACCGTGTTGTAACGATTCGTAGGAATAATTATATCGGCAAATTCCTTGGTTGGTTCAATAAATTGCTGATGCATAGGTTTTAAGGTCGTTTGGTAGCGCCATAAAACTTCCTCGAGATCACGACCACGCTCCGCGATATCCCTTTTTAACCTTCTAATTAGCCTTTCATCGCTATCTGCGTGTACATAGATCTTAATATCGAATAACTCGCGAATCTCAGGATGTGTCAAAATAAGAATACCTTCTACGATCACCACTTTTCTTGGATGGATCTCGATAGTTTCTCCAGTGCGGTTATGCTCTTTGAAAGAGTAAACCGGTTGTTGAATTGAATTACCAGATTTAAGTTGCTTAAGGTGTTCAGCTAATAGCTCAAAATCAATGGATTTTGGATGATCAAAATTGATCTTTTTTCTATCTTCAAAGGAAAGGTGAGAGGTGTCCTGATAGTAGGAATCCTGAGAGATTACATCTACTTCTTCATTTTTTAATTCTTCAGTGATCTGATTTACGACCGTAGTTTTCCCACTTCCCGTACCGCCGGCAATACCAATAATAAGCATAGAGTAAAAATTTCGGCAAAGGTAATATTAGTTTTTAAAATGTATTTGATGATTCCCGGGTCAATTTTAATTTAAACTGACTTATAAAAATAAAAAAACCGGCCTGTAATCGAGACCGGTTTTTTGTAATGTATAATCCTAGATCATTCTTTCTCCTGGATCGCGGCAACTTCTTCAGCAGTTACCATGTCTTTGATATTGTTACTCCAGGAATTCATAATATAATTCATGGCATCAGCCACTTCCTGATCGCTAAGTCCCATTGGGGTCATGATATTATCATACTTCTCGCCATTTACTACAATAGGTCCCTGCATCCCGTATTTCACGCCTCTTATACTGGCTTCGCGTTTATCAGTTAGCCAGTCTGACCCGTCCAGTGGAGGGTAAGTACCGGCAATACCTTTGCCATTTGGTAAGTGACAGGTCACGCATAGATCTGAATAGATCTCCTTGCCCCGTTTGATGCTGGCCGTAAGCGGAGTATTTTCGCTTGTTTTTTCTGAAGAAGGGACTATATATGAATCTTCTTCAGGTTCCTGTTCTTCCTTATCAGATTTGCAAGCCACAATGGCCAAAAGGCCAAAAATAAAAAGTAATTTTTTCATGTTATTGTTTATTGTTTAACCTGGCGATTCCTTTTCCTTCTATGGCAACATAAATATTTCCATCTGGTCCCTGTCTAACGTCTCGCATTCTTCCCGAATTCTCGATCAATTTTGTTCTGTTTTTAATGGTTTTCCCATCAAGTTCCAGTAGCTCCAAATATTGAAATTTAAGAGATCCTACCAAAAGATTCCCTTTGAGCTCAGGAAATTTATCTGAAGTGATATATGCAAATCCACTAGGAGCGATGGAAGGAAGCCAATAGAAAATAGGGTCCTCCATGCCTGGCCTGGACCTTTCATCGGTGATAGGAGTTCCGCTATAATTTTCGCCATAAGTAACTATCGGCCAGCCATAATTTGCTCCCTTTTTTATGACATTGATCTCATCACCTCCCTTGGGGCCATGCTCGTGTACCCAGATCTCCCCGGTTTCAGGATTCATGATCATTCCCTGGGGATTGCGATGCCCATAGGAATATATGGCTTCTACGGCATTAGGTTTGCCCACAAATGGATTGTCTGCAGGTACTGATCCATCATCGTTTAGGCGGTAAACTTTACCATTATCGCGGGTGATGTCCTGAGGATTTACGTCACGATCTCCGCGGTCCCCGACACTAAAATACAAATGACCATTTTTATCAAACGCTATCCTTGAGCCGAAATGCTGTCCCTTATTGGTGTTCGGGCTAGCCTTATAGAGAACTTTTTTATTGGTTAACTGGTCACCTTCCAGCTTAGCTCTCATCAAGGTTGTATTACCACCTGTACCACCTCCGTCCTGAGATGCATAGGTAAAATAGATCCAGCCATTATTCTCATATTCGGGATGAAGTACCACGTCCAGCAGTCCACCCTGGCCTCGATCATAAACCTCCGGGACACCTTTGATGCTGGTTTTTTTACCATTATTAAAGTGAATGATCTCGCCGTTCTTTTCGGTTATTAACATACTGCCATCGGGAAGAAATGCAAATCCCCACGGAATTTGTAATCCTTCCACCACCA
Organism: Christiangramia sp.; assembly: GCA_041580575.1. GTDB lineage: Bacteria > Bacteroidota > Bacteroidia > Flavobacteriales > Flavobacteriaceae > Christiangramia. Next base: position 5,944 of record JBFGDP010000084.1, on the reverse strand, counting down.
TTTCATAGGAATATGCATTAGAACTTTCAGCTTCAATGGGATCGGGCACTTGAGATTGATCAGTTTGATCGGTAGCCGGGTTTTCAGTAATTTCTTCGGTTTTCGCGGAATCGGAATTATTCCCGTTTTCTCCGCAGGCCATCAGGCTTAAAGCAAGCCCTGAAACCAATAAGATTCTTTTCATAGCACTTAGATTCTAGCTTCATTAATTATTAAGTAAACTAAGATATAAAAAATTAAAAGTTTTCATTGCGGGCGATGAATAATTCTTATATTTGCCGCCCAATTGTGGTTTAAAAGCCATCTCGGGGTGTAGTACCTCGACAAGCTTGGCACAGGCTCCGCCCGGGTCCAGGTTTGAAAAGAGATTCCAAATTTTGAATCTTGAACAAAAAATATTGATTGAATTGCGAAAGCAATTTCGGGGTGTAGCGTAGCCCGGTTATCGCGCCTGCTTTGGGAGCAGGAGGCCGCAGGTTCGAATCCTGCCACCCCGACTCAAATAACGCCTTGAACGAAAGTTTGAGGTTTTTTTTATGGACTTGGACTTTAGATTATAAAAGTAAGTTATCTGACTTTTGCAGTTTACAGTCATTGAATTATGGCTTTTTTTTCTGTAATCTTGATAGGTCCGTAAAGAATATCATCTCCACGACAGTAAATTCTTACCAGATTTCAATCCATAGAAGGTTTAACTGCATCAAAATGCATTAAAAAGCAGTTGATTGGTTGATATTTATTATCTTTTCACCGATAAATTAATAAGAATGGGGAAGGTCTTGGTTATCCAGGAAGACATAATAATTAGAAGGATTCTGGAGAGACTGGTTAGTATTAATAATTTTGAGTGTAAGTCTATAAGATCCCTCAATGAACTAAATATTGAAGATCAAAGTACCAACTATGATTTTATAATAAGCGATATATTATTTGAAGGAATTGCCCCATTGGAATTTGTGGCCCAGGTCCAGGAGGTTCTTATGCATAAGAATTTACTCATTGTGACCCATATGGGCCAGGAAAAAACGAAAAAAGAAATTTTCGCATTAAGAGGGATCACAGGTTTTTATGCCGTACCTATAGATCTTGATGAAATAGAAGCTATCATACAAGCCTACTAATGAATGAAATAATATTACTGGGTTTTATTAAATTTTTGATTTTGGCCTTAGTTGTCTATTGGGTGGCTATTGGGATAAGTCTGGTTTATAGGGCCAGAAGAAATTCTCGCCTTCACAAAATTGAAGTAACTTTTGCTGATCTGGTTAGCCGGTATCTTTTTAATTCTGTAGATGCTCCTCTTAGTATCAGGGAAATAAATGCAAGTTTGCGGCAGGTTGGGATTAAGCCGGGTAATCCAAATAATATACAATACCTTATTCGTCTCTTGATAAGGACCCAGCAAAGTATTATAGGTAGCAAAAACGAAAAACTCAATAAGCTATATGCTCAAATTCCGCCATATGGGGAGTCTGTTAGTAAGGTTAATTCCTGGGGTTGGTACCGGAAGGCGAGGGGTATTAGAGAAATCTATGAAATGAATCAGCACCAGTATTTTGACAGGATCTTTAAATACCGAAACCATAGAAATGTATATGTAAGAAGAGAAGCACAAATTGCAATGGTAGTATTTCGGGGTTGGGAAAGTTTGAGATTTCTATCTTATTTAAAAAGAAATATGACTTTATGGCAACAGATAAAGATCGTGGAGAAACTTTATGATAACTATCCTAAGCCTGAGTTGAAGTGGCTGCGAAAGGCTTATAAATCTGAAAGAAGTTTCGCAAAATGTCTGTTAATGCGGATAATCCGAAAATTTGAATTACATAGTGAGATCGATTTTATTTTAAAGCATTTATTCCATCCAGATTATAACCTACGGGAGACGGCAATATACTGTTTAGGTACTTTTGCTGTTTCTTCAGAGCATATGGATTTTATTAAAAAGAATTATTCAAAACTTCCAAATTCTTCCCAACAGGCGCTGCTTTTAGATTATATTTCGGAAAATTCTGAGCTTGATGTTGATTTTTACCTGGAGCAGTTATACGGACCTAATGAAGACCTTATCTTAAATGTGGCTGAAATACTTTGGAATAACGGGCACAAGGAAAAGGTTCAGGAATTCTACCTTCAACAATATCCAAAAGCGACCTTAAATGTGGGATAGTATCGAAGGTTTTTTTAGCAGTGGCATCGTCTTCAACCTTACCAATTACTTTTTCTTTTTGTATGGGCTGGCTTTACTTAGCCTTTATTTTGCTGGCGTTTTACTGGCGTCCCGGGCCATTAAAAAAACCAAACAAAAATCTACTTTCCTGCAGGTAGGAGATATTGTTAGTGCTACTGATATACCTACCGTCACCCTGGTAGCTCCGGCCTATAATGAGGGCCTTACTATCATAGAAAATGTGAAATCACTATTATCTATACAATATCCCTACTATGAGTTTATCCTGGTGAACGATGGTAGTAAGGATGATTCGCTGGAAAAACTCATCAAAGAATTTGACCTTGTACGGCATGATGCCAGTTTTATAACGCAACCTATTCCTACTGCCACCGTACGCTATATTTACCGAAGCAGGAATAAAAAATATACTCATTTAACGGTAATCGATAAGAACAATGGTGGTCGTGCAGATGCATTGAATGCAGGTATCAATTTTGCCAATACTGAACTCGTTGTCTGTACAGACGCTGATTGTATTATCGAACAGGATGCTTTGCTAAAAATGGTGCGACCATACCTGGAAGAGGACGAAAAGGAAATAATTGCCTGTGGAGGCGGGATTGGTATCGCAAACGATTCTATTGTAAGTAACGGCGTACTTAAGGAATTAAAGTTGCCAAAATCTATCGTGCCTATGGTACAGGTTGTAGAGTACATCAGGGCATTCCTTCTGGGAAGAATGGCCTGGGGAGAGATCAACGGGTTAATGCTGGTATCGGGAGCGTTTGGAATGTATCCGCGTAAAAGAGTCCTTGAAGTTGGTGGTTTTAATGCTAAAACTGTTGGTGAAGATCTGGAATTATGCATCAGGTTAAGAATGCATATGGAGAATCTTAAAATACCATATAAAGTGGTATATCTTCCAGAAACACTCTGCTGGACAGAAGGGCCGCCAGACTATAGTATCCTGGTAAAACAAAGGGACAGATGGGCGCGTGGGCTGTGGGAAACGATGAGCCTACACAAGAAGTTATTTTTTAATCCCCGCTACAGGTATATGGGAATATTATATTACCCATACTGGTTATTCTTTGAGTTTGGTGCGCCGCTGGTAGAATTCTTTGGATTAATCTGTATTATAGCCTTTGGATTTTTTGGCTGGATCAACTGGCCGGTGGCTATATTGCTGTTTTTTGCGGTATACCTGTTAGGTTGTTTGTTCTCAACGGCCGCAATCTTTATGTATGTTAAAAGTTTTGATCACTATACAAAACCAAAGCAAATCATTGAATTATTGCTGGCAGCTTATCTAGAGCCATTTGTATATCATCCGGTGATCGTTTATGGTCAAATGCTGGGATATTACAAAAAGATATTCAAGATAAAATCTGGCTGGGGAACAATGACCCGCAAGGGGTTTTCCGCTTCGGGATCCTAGAATCTAAAGCGATATCCAATATTTCCTACCAATTGCCTACCTGAATTACCGTTGCTTAAATCTTCATGTAATAATCCTCCGGAAAGCTGTACGATATGTTTTGGTCCTAAAGATTTATTAATTCCAAAATTCATATAATACACATCAAGTCCTGGATTTTCCTGGACCTGGGTGAATATACTGCGCTCATCTGGAGAAATGCCGCTACCCGCCCGTGCAAACAGATAATTATCTATGTCTTTGAAGTAATACCGAATGTTGAACTGGTAATTCTGCACCATTTTATTCAATCGATACGGCCCGATAAATGCCCGGGTATTTAAATAAAATCTACCGGTATAATAAGTGATTCCTGCTATACCTGTAAAATAATCCTGGTCACTAAAATGTAACAACCTTCCACCAGCCTCTAATTCAAAACTTTTGAGCACATTTACAAATACACTGGCACTGGTGCGTAATTCGGGAAAGATATCACCGTTGGAAACACCCAGGTTAATAAATGCATAAACTCGGTCACTAAATACAGGATACGATTCAACTTCATAAAGGAGCGCTTTATCATAACCTCTGTCTACTTGAGAGAGCCTTCCAATTATAGCAGAACGTCCAAAATAATGCAGGTATTCACCGCTAATCGTTTGCCAGGGATCATTTTTGCTATAGTCTTCGCTAAAATCTATATACTGGTAATTAACGCCTAACTCATTAGAAATAGTCCTTCTAAGAATATTTTGCAAAGTATATCTCTGGTCGCTGGTTAAATTTTTATTGGAAAAGAGGTCCAGGGCTATATCCCTGGCTTCCTTTTTAGCTCTTGCCTTCAACAATAATGAAGCTTTTAAGACCTTTAATTCAGGGCCCTGATTTTTGTACTGTTCGATTATTTCAACAAATTCCAGTGCTTTTACAGGTTCTTTTATCAAAGAAAGATGCCTGTTAGCCATTTGAGTCACTCCGGGATATTCTGGCGCATTATTAAACAGGTAAATCAAATCAACACCGGCTTTGTCATAGTTCTTAAAAGCCCAATAATTACGGATCCTTAAAATACGGATATCATGATAAGCCGGGGCAAGTTCCAGGCCCCTGTTCGTAAGCTGCAACGATGTTTTATAATTAGACTTTTTGTAGGAATCTAAGGCTTTAAAATAAATACTATCGGTATTGGTTTCTTTAATTTCCTGGGCCGAAACCGGGACTGAGAAGATTATCAGGATGATTAATGCGATTCTGTATTTCATATAGTAGGTCGTTCTTTTGGGCGGGTTAAATTTAGATTTAAAATTGATTCCTATAAAAAAATAGAAGGCCAATTTCCAAATCGATTTGGTTTGAGTATATCGTGGCCGGATTTTATTGAAGAATAATCCAGTTAATTTTTAGGAAATTTAGAGGAAAGCAGTTTAATTTGCAATCCACAATCGGGATGTGGCGCAGTCTGGTAGCGTATACGCCTGGGGGGCGTGGGGTCGCAGGTTCAAATCCTGTCATCCCGACTAAAAAGCTGAACTATATAGTTCAGCTTTTTTCTTTTAAAGAATAGGCTTTTAAGAAATATGAATTTCTTTTCGTTTCGAATTTATAGCATCCTTATGCTTCATTAATCTGAATGTTAACAAACCGTCTTTATAATTTGCCATTACCTCTTCAGAGAGGTTTACACTCTTTGGTAGTTGCAGCATCCTCTGAAAATTGGAATATCTGAATTCTCTTCGGGTATAATCATCCTCATCTTCAATATCATCAAAGGTTTTGTCTGCAGATACATATAATATATCATCTTCTACACTCACTTTGAAATCTTCTTTGGAATAACCAGGTACAGCAAATTCGATTTCGAAATCGTCTTCATGTTCCTTCACATTCATTGCGGGCAGATCCTGCCTGGTAGCGAAAAAGTCATCCTGGAATAAGTCATCTATTCCAAAAGATTTTGCAAATGCACTATTCATCCAGGGCAATCTTTGTTTTGGAGATTTAATTAGTGACATGGTTATAATATTTAAGTTATTACTCCTTTTAATTAGCAAATAAAAAGTAAGCATTAACTATAATAAAAAATATGACCTGGATCATGATAATGAATTTTGGTCGTAAGAGACCAAAATTTAATACCCGGGTTTAAAGCAGGATTTCCACCTAGATTGATTAATTGTTAGTCACAGGACTAATCATAATATGTGCACGATGGGTGCCTGGATCCATAAGCCAGGGCATTCCCGGTGCTTCAGGTTTGTCTGGGAGGCCGGTGGATTCTGTAGTGGCATAAGGGATATACACTACATACCTGAATTTTCCATCCTTCAATTGTCCGGTACTGCGGTCATAGT
>JBFGDP010000083.1:0-9481 GCA_041580575.1 Christiangramia sp. | reverse complement strand
TATTAAAAAGCATAAAAAAAGGCGGGAAATGAATTTCTCGCCTTTTCTATTTTTATCAAGCTATTTTAGTTACTCGCGCTTTCGTCATTCAATAGTATCGGCTTTCCATAGCCAAGATCCTCCAGTTTGTCCATTTGAGTTTCCGCATCACCTACAATTAAATAGTACATCCGGTCTGGATCTACATATTTTTTCGCCAGGTCTTGAATATCCAGAACACTTAATTCCTCTACTTTTTGCTCTCGCTCCTTTATGTAATTATAATTATAGCCATAATCGCTTATTTCGCGAAGCATATTTAATTTAGCACCAAGCGTTTCAAACCTTCTGGCGTTGCTCTTTATCATATAACTTTTGGTCACCTCAAGATCTTGCTGGTCAAAGGTCGTAGCATAATCTTTAACGATAACTCTTACCAGTTCTGCTGCTTCATAGGTGATATTGGTCCTTACTCCGCTCGTAATCATAAAAGGCCCTATATAAGACCTGTCTGTAAACCTGGACCTTATTCCGTAAGTGTAACCTTTTCCTTCTCTTAGCTCCTGGGTAAGTCTCGAAGCGAAGCCACCACCACCTAAGCGGTAGTTCATTACTTCTGCCGGGTAGAAATCTTCATTTTTTGCTGATAGTGAAGGTGCTCCAAAAGCAAAGACAGATTGTTTTGCTCCGGGGACATCATAAAAGTATACCCTGGATTTCTTCGGAAGTTCAAATTCCGGGATCTCCGGAAATTTGATATTCCTTGGAGCCCAGTTTGCCGAAATTGCCTTTACCGAATTGACCGCTTCAGATCTATCTACTGCACCCACGGCCAGAAAAGTAGCGGCCAATGGGGATAAGTTCTCTTCATAATAATTCTTTAGATCCTGTATATTCAGCCCTCTTACAGTTTCGGGAGTTCCCAGTTGATTATAAGAAAGAATGCTGTTCTCGCCATAAATAAGTTTTTTAAACTCATTCTGAGCGATGGCATTTGGATCACCTTTTTCTTCCTGAAGCTCACTTAAGGTTTGCTGTTTAAGCAATTCAAATTCTTTTTCATCCCACCTGGGTTCAAGCAGGATCTCTTTAACGAGAGCCATGGTTTCTGCATAGTTTTTAGCCAGGGTATTTCCAGAGATAGTGATCTTTTCCTCACCTGCATTTACATAGATCTCGGCACCCAGTAATTCGATGGCTTCTTCCAGTTCTGCCGGGGTTCTTTTAGCTGTGCCTTTGGTCATCATGCTGGCGAGCATATTTGAAACTCCTGCTTTATCGCGGCTTTCCAGTAACTGACCGCCTTTCATTTCCAGGCTGAATCTTACTACCGGTACTTCGTTATTAGTAATTCCCATAACCTGCATTCCCGATGGCATTCTTGCATCCCAGATCGCGGGAATATTTAATTCTGGTTTGCCATGATATGGAGGCTCTTTACTTCGGTCGAAACTCGATGGAGTTCGCTTAAAACTCACCTCTTGATTAGGATCGAAATCTTCTTCTGCGCCTTCCACGATTTTTTCTTCAACAACTTCAGCTTTTTTAGAACCTTCTAGGGCCAGGTCTATTTCTCCCTTCGGAACAAAGCTCGTTGCGACATAATTTTTGTCCTTTATATATTTCCTGAACACCCGCATCACGTCGTCTGCAGTAACTGCCAGCATTTTATCAACCTCCTTATTGATAAAATTGGGGTCTTTAGCGAAGATCTCATACTGGGCTAACTGAAAACCCTTTCCAAGAACACTGGAGATAGAATTATAGAAATTTGTTTCCAGTCCCGCCTTGATCCTCTTAAGATCTTTCTGCGGGATTCCATTTTTCTCAAACTCAGAGAAAGTTTCCTCGATAGCTATTTTCACCGAATCCAGGTCCTTGCCGTCGTAGGCTCTAACCTGAAGCATCAATTGTCCTGCCAGCTCAGAGGTATAATTGAACATGGCTACATTGCCGCTTAGCTTTTTTTCTTCTACCAGTTTTTTATACAGTGGTGCATTCTTGCCGTCACCAAGGTAATTGGCAAGGATCTCCAAAGCGAATGAATCTTTGTGGTAAGAATAGACCGAAGGCCAGGTGAGCGTCAATTCCGGTAGTTTAGCAAAGTTATCTTCGTGATAAAGGTTTTTAGATTCCTGAAGATTTACTGGTTGCTTTTCAAGTTCCTGCACTTCCGGGCCCCGAGGTATCTCATCAAAATACTTGTGAACCCATTCCTTTGCCTGCTCTTTATCAAAATCTCCTGAGATCGTCAGGATGACATTATTGGGAACATACCACCGGTTATAAAATTCCTTGACATCCTGTAAGGTAGCATTCTGCAGATCTTCAAGGCTACCAATTACCTGCCAGTTGTAAGGATGGTCTTCAGGATAAAGATTGCGGTCTACCACATAAAATGTATGTCCGTATGGACGATTATCCACTCCCTGGCGTTTTTCATTTTTAACTACTTGCTTTTCCTTCGCCAGCACCGGCTCGGTTACGGTATTGATGAAGAAACCAAGTTTATCGGCTTCGGCCCAGATCATTTTTTCCAGGGCATCACTCGGGACGGTTTGAAAATAATTGGTTCGGTCTCTACTGGTAGAACCGTTAGCGCCAGATCCTCCTATGCGGGCACTTAACTTGTCCAGACCTCCTTTACCCAGGTTTTCAGATTCAAGAAATAAGAGATGTTCGAACAGGTGCGCAAAACCTGTTCTTCCTTCTTTTTCCCTTGCAGAACCTACATGAGCTGTAAGCGCTACCGCAACCACAGGGTCTGATCTATCCTGGTGCAGGATCACTTTTAAACCGTTCTCCAGGTTAAAAGTTTCAAAATCTACTGAAAACTTTTCTGTATTTGTTTGGCTGCTAACCGTACTAACGGTAAGCACCATGAGTACATATATTATGGATCTTATTGATTTCATTGTTTTTGTTATTAATAGTCCTTAACAGTATTGTTTGTAAAGAAAAGAGCATTAACGAAGAAAAGTTTCCCATTTTCCCAGAATGCCCTGAAAAGTGGATTATCAACCATATAGATAATACTTCCGCTACCCATTGGCACTTCACCGAAGACCAGTGAATTATTTAGATTCTTAACGGCTTCGCTACCGGCAAATCCAGAAACCACTTCAGCATCCTTAATATATGAGACATTGTATCCTTCTTCAAGCAGGTCGTAACTGCTGTTGCTTACTTTTAAGGTGAAATAGGTATCATCATATCCAAAAGCCAGCGGATGTGTATGGTCAACCTGAGTCTTAATAATACTACCCGTAATAAGGTTTTTGATGCTTTCCCGTTCTCTTTCTGCATAAGGAATAAGGTTGGTTTTTTTGACGGTAGAATCTTTTAAACTATCCCTTTTATCTTTTATTTTAAAACCCGCTTTGTCTTTGAAGGATCCTACCGCACTACCAATGGCAATAAGTTTTCCTCCGCTACTTACCCAGGTCTTGATTTTTTCCAGGGTTTTCTTTTCCATAAAATCCTTATACCATCCTTCGGGCATGATCAAAACATCAAAGTCTGAAAGATCTACCCTCTCAAAATAATCTCTATGTAAAGGGGTTACGGGGTAGTTTAGATCCTGCTCCATGAAATACCAGATCTCACCAAAATTAAGTGACGATACTTCCTTTCCTTTCAACAAACCAATTCGTTGTTGGTTTATGATCTTGATATCAGATGAGCCAAAATCTGGCCCGCTACCGGCAAAACTGGTCTCGGCAGTTAATAACTGACGCTCGTATTGATTGGCGATCGCCACCACCTTTGCATGGAAATTCTCTGAATTTTGATTGTCACTTTTTGTAATGATCAGGCTTCCGGGAGCAAATTTTTTGCCGTTGCTTTCAAACGGTACCTCGCTAAAGCGAACTTTGATCTCACTTTTTAAAAGTTCAGCAAGAAATTGCGCATCCTGCATGCTGTTCCATTTGGTAATATAACCGGCGGCTCTGGGATTAGCTTTATTATCAATACTGGCAGTTGCATTTTCGGCTGTACCACTAAGTAGTTTATTGCTCGCAACAGCATCCAATCCGAAGGCGTATGGAAGGCTCCATGCGGTTATATCATAGGTAAGTGAATCAACAAGCTTGGTTTGTGGCTCAAATAATACTTTGACCATCTTTCCTTTAGGCTGATCTGTAGATACGATCATAGTACCGGTGCCAGCAGGTAAGCTGCCGGCACCCTTGTTTTGATAATTGTATCCATTAATTTTTTCTGATCTCACTTTTGAGTAAGTGATCTCATGGCGGTCTAGTAATTCTTGAAGGGTTCTAAGTTTATCCGGATTGCCTTTTAAAGCATAGCTTTTATATTGAAAATCTCCACCCTTGAAATAATTCTGAAATTCCTTGCTTAATTCTGAAGTATTCCTGCTAGCTATTTCGACGGTAGATATACCTGTAGTAAAGTGATGTTCTACCCGGTCTTTCAAAGTGAGTACGTATCCTTCATCTGTCTGGATACCTAAACCAGCACGACCATGACCGGCCTGCTCATAGGTCATCCCGATAGAACCCATATAAGTTGGGTAAGTGTCCCCATAACTTGGGTATAGGAGATCAAAGCGCTCTCCGGTAAAATACAGCCAGCCTTCTTCATCGAAATATTTCGCATGATTTTTCCCTATCCTGGTTTGGAAATCCCTCTGAAAAGGAGTGATCACCTCATGGAAAGGTTCTGCCGCCGGGGCAAAATAATAAGGGTCATTAATACCCTGTTCATGAAAGTCCACATGTATATGAGGTAACCATTGATTGTAAATTTTAAGCCGTTCCCGTGTTTCTATCTGGGTTGCCCATGCCCAATCCCGGTTAAGGTCAAAAAGATAATGATTAGGTCGTCCCCCGGGCCATGGCTCATGGTGTTCAGAAGCTTCCTGGCTAATATTATAAGGCTCTGCTTTCACCTGGTTGTACCAGTTGGCATACCTGTCTCTACCGTCTGGGTTAACGCACGGATCTATTATGACGACTGTATTTTTTAGCCAGTCTTCTTTTTCGGTAATAAGGTGGTATAAAGTTTTCATGGATGCCTCGGTACTGGAAGCTTCATTTCCATGAACATTATAACTTAACCAAACTATCGCCAGATCTGAATTGGTATTGGTATCACCAATACCTGCATTTCGCAAATGTGCCTGCCTAATTTCATCAATTCTGCCCATATTCTCTTCTGAAGTGATCACCGCATAGGTGAGTGGCCTGCGTTCATTGGTTTTGCCATAGATATGATAGTTGACCAGAGCAGAATTTTGAGCGACATGTTCAAAGTAATTTACCACATCAGCATGTCTTGAGAACTGGCTGCCCAATTCATAGCCTAGAAATTCTGAGGGACTTTTGATTTGCTGTGCGATTATAGATTGAAAACCTAGAAACAGGAAGATAATTAGGTTAAGCTGATATTTCATTTAAAGATTTTATTTTTGAATAAGCCGAGTAAAGATAGCATCTAGGCTTGAATTAACTAAAATTTAGGGAATAAAATACCTATCTTCGATATCTTTGCAAACAGATTTAAAATTTATGCCAACCGATTGTATTTCGTATTCCGAAACCAATTATTTCACCGCTTTAATTCTTGACTATCTCTCTGAAAAAAAGGAATTAAGCGATCTCTATAACAGATTTCCGAAAATAGATCAATTTGAAGCTCAGATCAATGAGAAACAACATACCTATCATCATCATATAAGGAAGGATCTGGTTGAGGTATTACTGAATCAATATGCAGGGGTGGAAACTTCTGCAAAAACCCGCGATCATATTGAATCGCTAAGCCGCAAAAATACATTTACCGTCACTACGGGGCACCAGTTAAATTTATTTACGGGTCCGTTATATTTTTTATATAAGATCGTGTCTACGATTAACCTAACCGAGAAATTAAAACAAAAATTTCCGGATAAGGATTTTGTGCCGGTATACTGGATGGCCACAGAAGATCACGATTTTGAAGAGATCAATTTTTTCAACCTTAACGGGAAAAAGTTCAAATGGAACACTGCCGACAAACGAGCGGGTAAAACAGCGGTAGGGAGTCTTTCTACCAAAGGTCTTGAAGAGGTCTATAAACTTTTTTCAGCTGAAATCGGGTCTGGTAATAATGCAGATTTTCTAAAAGAGCTATTTAAAAAGGCCTACCTGGACCACGACAATTTAACCGATGCGACTCGCTATATAGCCAATGAACTTTTTGCCGATTATGGCCTGGTTATTCTCGCCGCCGGGGATAAAAGATTAAAAAAGCACTTTATACCCTATGTAAAGAATGAGCTTTTAGAGCAGGTGTCTTATAAGAAAACGTCCAGTACCGTTGAAAAATTAAATTCACTGGGTTATAATGTGCAGGTGAATCCCCGGGAAATCAACTTATTTTATCTTACTGATAAGTTAAGAGAACGAATAGTTTTCCATGACGGGAAATTCTTTGTTCATGATACCGACATTTCCTGGTCTAAGGATGATTTATTAATCGAATTAAAAAATCATCCGGAACGCTTTAGTCCTAATGTAATGATGAGGCCGTTATATCAGGAAGTGATACTTCCTAACCTCTGCTATATTGGCGGCGGTGGAGAACTGGCCTACTGGCTGGAGCTAAAGGATTATTTTGAGGCAGAAGAAGTGAGCTTTCCCATGTTATTATTGAGAAATTCGGCTTTGCTTCAATCTGAGAAACAAAATTCAAAGAGAGAAAGGCTCGATATATCCCTGCCGGAACTATTCCTGAAACAGCATGAATTGATCAACCGTAAGGTTCGGAAGATCTCGAATATCAATATCGATTTTTCCAATCAAAAAGAACACCTGGTCAAACAGTTTCAGCAGATGTATGATCTAGCCGAAAAAACAGATGAATCTTTTCTTGGAGCTGTAAAAGCACAGGAAGTAAAACAATTGAAGGGCCTGGACAAACTTGAAAAAAGATTGCTGAAAGCTCAAAAGAGAAAATTAAAGGATGAGGTGGAGCGAATCGCGGCACTTCAGAATGATTTATTTCCAAACAGAAGCCTTCAGGAACGGCAGACGAATTTTTCAGAATTGTATGCCGAGTATGGCAAAGACCTGATAGTAAAATTAAAGGAAGAACTGGATCCACTTGATTCCAACTTTAAAATTCTCACTTTTGGAAAAGAATAGAATGCATACTATAGATATGGACCTGGTAGAAATGACCCTGGACGTCATGAAATACACCATAGACCGTATCTCCAATATCACACCCGAACTGGGTGCTCCCAAAAAAGAAGAAGAGCTCCTTAGAATAGTAGGAGAAACTATCACCCCAGAGGGAATCGGAGGGGAAAATGCCTTTCAGTTATTCCGAGATGTACTTGTGAAGGCTACCGTACCTATAGATCATCCGAGACACCTGGCTTTTGTTCCTGCAGCTCCTACGCGGGCTGCGATCATGTTCGACCTGGTAACCTCTGCCTCCAGTATACATGGTGCTTACTGGATGGAAGGTGCCGGTGGTATATTTTGTGAGAACCAGGCGATGAAATGGCTTGTTTCTCTTACCGGTCTTCCGGAAACTGCCTTTGGAGTTTTTACCAGTGGTGGTACTGCGGCGAATCTTTCGGCCCTGGTGACCGCCAGGGAAGAATGGAGGGAAAAGAAACCAGACAGAGCAAGAGAACGAGCATTGTTAATGACCTCTGCAGGGGCACATAGTTCTATAAAATCCATGGCCAGAGTTATGGATGCAGACGTTCACCTTATAGATTCTGATGACGAATTTATGTCTGGGCAACAATTAAAAGCCGCCATCAGGGGTCTTAACAAAACCGATCGCGACAGGCTTTTTGCAGTAGTGGCTACTGGTGGAACCACTAATGCCGGTATTATTGACGACCTTAAAAGCATTGCCGAGATTTGTGAACAGGAAAAACTCTGGTTGCATGTAGATTGCGCTTATGGGGGTGGTGCCCTGGCGGCGAATTCTGTGAGGCATTTGTTTGACGGAATCGAAAAAGCAGACAGTATCACCATAGACCCTCACAAGTGGCTATTTTCTCCCTATGATTGTGGTGCTGTTATCTATAAGGATATGGAACTGGCTAAAAAGGCTCATTCTCAAAAGGGAGCATATCTGGAGATTTTTAAAGATGAAGGAGCACAGGGATTTAATCCGGCAGATTATCAGATCCAGCTTACACGCAGGTTGAGAGGCATGCCATTGTGGTTCTCTTTAGCCATGCATGGAACAAATAAATATCGGGAGGCTATAGAACGCGGCATCGAACTTGCGGCCCTCGCGGCAAAAATGGTGGAGAAAGATCTAAATTTAGAGCTGGTGAGACCGGCCAGTTTATCTGTAGTGCTTTTCAAGAGGAAAGGCTGGACCGCAGAAGATTATCGCGACTGGACCTATAAAAACCATAACTCCGGTTTTGCCCTGGTAACCCCAACTATCTGGAAGGAAGAAAGTGTGATACGCTTTTGCTTTATTAATCCAGATACCACCGAAAACGATATTGAGCAGATCCTGGCAACCTTGAAATAGAAAGTGGTGAATTTTCTACCATTAATTAGTGCAACAGCAATGGGTTTCATCAAAAAATGCAGGCTAAAAAGAAGGTTATTCTATCTCGCATCTGGAAATACTAGATAGGTTATATTAAGTTTAATTTAATTGAATCGCGGGTTTTATTTTAGCCTCAATTTCCTATTTTTGCGCATGCACAACAACGTACTTATCCTAGACTTTGGCTCGCAGTACACCCAGCTTATCGCTCGAAGAGTAAGAGAGCTGAATATTTACTGCGAAATTTATCCCTATCAAAAAATTCCTGAAGATCTATCTGGCTTTAAAGCGGTCATCCTTTCCGGAAGTCCCTTTTCGGTAAGAGCAGAAGATGCACCCCATCCAGATCTTTCGCAAATTCGAGGCAAACTACCTATCCTGGCGGTTTGTTACGGAGCTCAATATTTTGCTCATTTCCATGGAGGGAGGGTAGAACCTTCAGATACCAGAGAATATGGTCGTGCAAATCTTACCGTGATTAAGGATGCCGAGGCATTGTTTGAAAATATAAAAGAGAATTCCCAGGTATGGATGAGTCATAGTGATTCTATTATAGAACTTCCTGAAAATGCCGTTAGATTAGCCAGTACTTCAGATGTATTGAATGCTGCCTACAGGATAGAAGGTGAAGAAACCTATGCCATTCAGTTCCATCCTGAAGTGTATCATTCCACAGATGGGAAACAGCTATTGGAAAACTTCCTCGTTAAAATCGCCGGGACAGAGCAAAGCTGGACCCCGGGGGCGTTCGTAGATCTTACGGTGTCTGAATTGAAAGAAAAAATTGGTGATGATAAAGTCGTACTAGGTCTTAGTGGAGGAGTAGATTCCACCGTTGCGGCCGTTCTGTTGCATAAAGCCATAGGTAAGAACCTTTATTGCATATTCGTAAATAACGGTCTCTTACGTAAGAACGAATTCGATAGTGTTTTAGATCAATATAAACACATGGGGCTAAATGTGAAAG
>JBFGDP010000082.1:0-9541 GCA_041580575.1 Christiangramia sp. | reverse complement strand
TCCCTGACTGATGCCCTGCGCGAATATAATGTGGCAGTTTAGATCTTAAATTTGAAAATACTTGTAATACAGATAAAAATGATTGGGGATGTGCTTACATCCTCAATCCTCTTTGAGGCCCTTCGGAAGGAATTCACGGAAGCCGAACTGCATTACATGATCTATGAGCATACGTATCCGGTTGTTCAGAACAACCCGAATATCGATAAGTTCATTTTCACCGATAAGGATAGATCTCTAAGTAGCCTTATCCAGATGACCAAAAAGGAGAAATATGATGCGGTCATCGATGTTTATTCTACATTAAAAACTGCTCTCATTACAGGTTTTTCCGGCGCTAAATATCGAATAGCTTACAATAAGAAATATACACGTCCGCTTTGTACGCACGTGTTCAGCAGGAATATCCAGGCACAAACTAATGCCGGGGCTGCTATTGAAAAAAGAATGCGGATGCTGACTCCCTTATCCTCCAATTTTCCCCTGGAGATAAAACCAAAGATATTTTTGACCGAAGAGGAAAAGAAGCAGGCTAAACAGAGATTGGAAAAAGCGGATATAGACCTTTCCAAGACTCTATATATGATCGGTGCTCTGGGAAGTTCAGAAAAGAAGACCTATCCCCTTCCCTATCTAGCCGAGATACTGGATAGGATTATTGCGCAAACAGATGCAAATCTATTATTCAACTATATTCCATCGCAAAAAAAAGATATCGAAGAAATCTACCAGCTTTGCCAACCGGAAACCCAGGAACATATTCATTTTGATATTTATGGAAAGAGTCTAAGGGAGTTCCTGGCTTTAACCTCGCATTGTGATGCCCTGATCGGGAACGAGGGTGGAGCGGTAAATATGGCTAAGGCATTAGATATTCCAACTTTCGCTATTTTTTCCCCATCATTGAATAAGGAGAACTGGAATATATATGAGGATGGAGAGAAAAATGTATCGGTACACTTAAAAGATTACGAGCCGGAATTATTTCAAAATAAAACTTTTAAAGAACTTTCAAAAGATAATTCTAAGCTATACAACAGGTTAGAACCTTCCCTTTTCGCAGATAAATTGCAGCATTTTTTAAAGCAGAATTCCAAATGAAATACCGGTTCCTTATATATATCAACCATACTTACGGTTTGCCCATAGGACTCCCTATACAGGAGCAGGCCAATAAAATGGGATATTCCCTGAAATGGTTTTCAGGTATGGAAGAACCAAAAAGGTATTTCCCCGAAAATGGAAGTTTAATTGAAACTGTTGAAGAGGCGATCGACTACGACCCGCATTTTGTGCTGGCGATTACAGACACGGTGCCGGATTTCTTTCCGGGTTTAAAGGTCCAGATCTTTCACGGTTTTCCAGCCAATAAAAGGAAAGGAACAGATCAATTTGTTATTAGAGGTTTTTTCGACCTTTATTGCACACAGGGACCTTCCAGTACCGGTCCGTTCAAAAAGCAGCAGGAAAAGTATAAATCCTTCGAAGTGATCGAGACCGGCTGGTCTAAAATGGATCCGCTTTTCCCCTTGGAACCTACAAATAATGAAAAACCGGTGATCCTCATCTCTTCTACTTTCACGCGATATTATAGTCTGGCCTTAAGAGATGAAGTTGTCAGGGAAATAGAAAGATTATCGAAAACAGGGAAATATCAGTTCATTGCAACTTTACATCCCAAACTTGATCCTGAAACCGTGGAGAAGTTCAGGGCCCTTGAAAATGAAAATTTTACTTTTCACGACACGACAGACCTTATCCCTTTATTTAAAAAGGCCGATATCATGTTCTCTGATACAACTTCGGCTATTATTGAATTTTTAATTCAGCGGAAACCCGTGGTCACCTTTAAAAATAATATGCCGGGGCCATATCTTATAAATATTGAAAATGTTACGGACATTGAAAGTTCTTTTGACCTGGCGCTCAGCAGGCCGCAGGAGCTCATCTCTGAAATCGAAAAATTCGCGATGTTCTCTCATCCTTATTCAGATGGTAATTCCAGTGAAAGAGTGATCAATGCCTGTATAGATTTTCTGCATCGGGATAAGTCACATCTTAAGAAGAAGCCGTTAAATCTCATTCGAAGATATAAGATAAGAAAGCAGCTAAACTATTTCTCTTTTAAGTCGAACAGAAAAGCACCTTATATTCCTAAGAAGGATTAATTTTTCCAGAATTTAAGCTTTTTCTTAATTCGTTTTTTTCGCTGAAATTTCTCCTGAAATTGATTGGTATAGAACCACATTTTTTCAAAAACTTCAGATTTAGGTTTACCGATCAATTTTGCATATTCATCGGCCATCACTTCTACCATTTCCCTTTTCGGTGTAAGCCTGGAGAAATTCAACATGCGTTCCTCAAAATTCAGCTCTTTAAAATTCATCCTGTTTAAATCAACCAGGTAAAAATCATATCTGCCATTTTCTGCTTTTATCAAGGTATTTCCCGGAGAATGATCCAGGAATTGAACCTGCTTTTCATGAAGTTCGAAAGTAAAGCGCGTAAAAGCTCTTAAAATTTGCTCATGTTCCGGGTAATCCGGCTCTGTTACCAGCTCTCTATACGTCAGGTCATATTCCAGATGACGGCTTACAAAATAACTATTACCGAAACTTACCGGCTTTTTTTCTTCCACAAAAGCTACGGGATCTGGTGTTCCAATATTCTTTTCCTGGAGGATCTTAGCATACCGAAAAGATCTTTCGGCTTTAGATTTTCTAAAAAACCTGTAAACTACTTTATTGATCGCATTAGGCACACGAAATGCTTTAATGTTATATTTCTCACCATTTAGTTCGAAAATCTTGAGCGTATTCCTGCTATCCTTTATGGTTTCACCTTCAGAATTAAAACTCTGTAGAAATTCAAGAATTTCTTCTTCGATAGATTTGAACTTTGGTGCGAAATGTACTTGCATGCGGCTAAATTAGAATATGAATTAGGATTTTGAAACATTTACCTTTAATTAAATTACCTTTGAACCAGTTTTTTCCTAATCCAATTTCATGCAAAAAAAGCCCGGTATTTTCCTTGAATCCCACCATCTAAAAAATCAGTGTACAGGTTTTGGACAATTTAATTACTGGTTGATCAAAAAATTATCTGAACAGAATAAGGACTATAAACTTATTGTAAACGCAAAAAAGCGTGAATACCTTTCAGATTTTAAAGATGTGACTTTTCATCGTTATTTCCCTGTTTCGAGATATAAACCATTCCGTACCTGGAAAAAATATGAGTTATGGCATTCGTTAAATCAGAATACCAAAACGGAGCCTCGTTTTAATATTCCGTATTTGCTGACTATCCATGATGTGATCCTGATGGAACAACATAATCCATCCCGGGATGATAAGAGCTGGATACATATCAACGAGAAAATAGAAAGGTCTAATATGATCACCTATATTTCTGAATATGCCAAAAAAACCACCAACCATTATTTCGACATTCCGTCGCATATAGAACAAAAAGTAATTTATAACGGGAATCCGGTAGAAGCATTACCTGCTATTAAGAATATTAAAACCGAAGTCGATATAAATAAACCATTTCTATTTAGCATAGGTCAATTCATGGAAAGAAAAAATTTCCATGTGTTGTTGCCAATGATGGAAAAACTTAAAGATTACAATCTTGTCCTCGCGGGAAATAATGATAAAGAATACGGGGAGACGGTGAAGCAGCAAATCGAAAAATACAATTTACAGGAACGTGTTTTCCTTGTTGGAAAAATTTCTGAGGAAGAAAAGCATTATTATCTCCAAAATTGTGCTGCTTTTGTATTCCCTTCCTTATTCGAAGGTTTCGGCTTACCTCCAATTGAGGCCATGGCTTATGGGAAACCAATATTTATGTCCAATAAAACCTCTCTCCCGGAAATTGGTGGTGATGATGCGTTTTATTGGGATAATTTTGATCCGGATTCTATGGTAAAGGTTTTTGAAAATGGAATGAATGCATTTTCTGAAAATAAAGCTGTCTGGGAATCTAAATTTATAACCCGGGCTAAATCTTTTAACTGGGACAAGACAGCTGCAGAATATTTAGAAGTTTACGACAGGATTATAAGGAATTCCTAATCTATGAAAGTACTCCACGTCTCTGCCGCCAAAAACTGGGGAGGTGGTGAAAATCACCTCCAGAATTTGTGTACAGAGCTGAAGGGTGCAGAACATTTTGTGTTATGCTCCAAAGGATCTGAAGTACAGAAAAAACTTCCAGTTTTAAGAATTAAAACAATTGCAGCAGCTTTGCCGGTGAAATTCGATCCAAGATACATCCGTAAGCTTATAAAAATTTGTAAACGAGAGAAGATCGATCTTGTTCATATACATGATACCACCGCTCTTACCCTGGCGATCATGGCTACTAAAATTTCCGGGAAATTACCGCCATATATATTGAGCAAAAAAACATCCTTTCCTATTAAGCAAAGGAAACAGACTTTATATAAATACAATCATCAGCAAATTAAGAAGATCCTCTGCGTATCTGAGGTAACGAAAGAGATTACTGCCGAGGCTATAGTTAACCAAAGTAAACTGGTAACCGTTTATCATGGTACAAAGATTCCGAAGGACAGTTCTGCGGCATTTGATCTGAGAAAAAAATATAATATCCCTTCTGATCGTTTTTTAGTAGGCACCATCGCCAATCATATCCGGGCAAAAAATCTGGATACCTGGGTGGACACCATAGATCATGTGGTGAATACCTTGGGCCATAAAAACTTCTACTTTCTGGAAATTGGGAATATAACCGAAAGAACAGCTGATTTTGAACGAAAACTGAAGGAAAGAAAATTGGAAGCTTATTACAAATTCACCGGCTTTATCCCGGACGCTTCTGCCCTGATCCCACAATTTGATATCTCCCTAATGACTTCTCAAAGCGAAGGAATTCCTCAATTTATCTATGAAAGTTTTTATTACAAAGTCCCGGTAGTCTCCACAAATGTTGGTGGAATCTCTGAAATTATAACGGACGGAAAAAATGGTTTTTTATCTGAACCACATAATGGCAGGTCGCTGGGAGATAAATTAGTAATTTTGTCGAAAGATCCGGAAATGCAAAAAGAATTTACCGCGATCTCCTATAATGAGTTAGTAGAAAATTATACTACAGTAAAAATGGCCGAGCAAACCCTGGCTGAATATAAAAAAGTGCTTTATGGAAAGAATGGAACAGGAAATTAGAAACTGCTTAGATGTTATGAAAAAAGGCGGTATTATACTATACCCAACAGATACGGTTTGGGGAATTGGTTGTGATGCTACAAATGCTGAAGCAGTGGATAAAGTATATCGCTTAAAGAAGAGGGAAGAGTCTAAAGCACTAATATGCCTGGTATCTAATTTTAAAATGTTGGAGCAATATGTAGAAGAAGTTCCTGAAATGGCTTACGATATTTTAAAATATGCTAAAAAGCCTACGACCGTGATCTACGATAAACCGATTAGAATTGCTGAAAACCTGGTAGGAAACGATGACACTCTGGGAATAAGAGTGGTACGTGATACCTTCTGCTCAGATCTAATTAAAAAACTGAAACGTCCTTTGGTCTCGACCTCTGCAAATGTAAGCGGGCAGCCAACTCCACAATCCTTTGATCAAATCAGTCCGCAAATTTTAAAAGGTGTAGACTATGTAGTAAATTTGCAGCGTTCAAAAAAATCACCAAAACCATCTGCCATCATCAAGTTGAGCAATGATGGTCAGGTGAGTGTGATACGCAAATAGACAGATGCCGAAATACCACAATTACAGTAGAGCTTTACATCATAAAATTTTCAATATTATTTCTGAAGCTGCAGATGATCTTTCTGTAGATGCCTATGTAATTGGCGGTTTTGTACGTGATCATATCCTGGAACGAGGTGATCATAAAGATATTGACATTGTTGCCGTTGGAAGCGGGATTGAACTTGCTCAAAAAGTTTCAGAAAAGTTACCTAACCGGCCTAAAGTTCAGGTTTTTAAGAATTTCGGGACGGCGATGCTACGCTACGGTGACATGGAAATAGAATTTGTGGGAGCACGAAAAGAAAGTTATCGGCAGGATAGCCGTAAACCCATTGTTGAAGACGGCTCGTTGGAAGATGACCAGAACCGGCGCGATTTTACGATAAACGCCCTGGCGCTTATATTGAATAATGATGGTTTTGGCAATCTTCTGGATCCATTTAACGGGTATGAAGATCTTAAGAACAGGATCATCAGAACTCCGCTGGATCCGGATATCACTTATTCAGACGATCCATTACGTATGTACCGGGCGATACGATTTGCCACCCAGCTTAATTTCATGATCGAGGAAGAATCATTGAGAGCGATCAAAAGAAATAAAGAGCGCATAAAAATTATTTCGAAGGAGCGTATCCTTGATGAGATCAACAAGATTATGTTAAGCGATAAGCCTTCAAAAGGTTTCGCTCTCTTATATAAAACAGGGTTATTGCCTAAAATACTTCCGGAACTAACCGCATTACAGGGCATAGATGAAGTGGAAGGCCAGACACACAAGGATAATTTCTGGCATACCCTGGAAGTAGTAGACAATATTTCTCAAAACACCGATGACCTTTGGTTGAGATGGGCTGCACTTCTGCATGATATTGGTAAGGCACCCACAAAAAAATTCCATAAAAAAATCGGCTGGACCTTTCACGGACATGAATTTGTAGGAGCAAAGATGGTCTACAAACTGTTTAAAAGACTGAGACTTCCCCTGAATGAAAAAATGAAATTCGTTCAAAAAATGGTTCTTATGAGTTCAAGACCAATTGCGATCGCAGATGATAGTGTAACCGATTCGGCAGTACGCAGACTCATTTTTGACGCCGGTGACCATATTGAAGACTTGATGATCCTTTGTGAGGCCGATATTACCACCAAAAATCCAAAAAGATTTAAAAAGTATCATAACAACTTCAAGATGGTTCGCAAGAAGATCGAAGAAGTAGAAGAGCGAGACCATGTTAGGAATTTCCAACCACCTGTTAGTGGTGAAGAGATCATGGAAACTTTCGGTATCAAACCAAGCCGAGAGGTGGGACAGATCAAAGATGCCATTAAGGAAGCTATTCTAGAAGGCGATATCCCCAATGAATATGAACCGGCCAGGGATTTTATGATCGCTAAGGGAGAAAAACTTGGATTAACGGTTGTTAATAGTGAAAAATAAAAATGTATAGAA
This sequence comes from Christiangramia sp., assembly GCA_041580575.1. Taxonomy (GTDB): domain Bacteria; phylum Bacteroidota; class Bacteroidia; order Flavobacteriales; family Flavobacteriaceae; genus Christiangramia. The sequence goes on along the minus strand of JBFGDP010000082.1, from coordinate 2,340 downwards.
AATCGGTAAAAATTTCCCTCATCCTGGTTTACCTGGTAATAGTTGCAGGCGCCGTGGTTAGAATGACCGGCTCGGGGATGGGTTGCCCGGACTGGCCAAAATGCTTTGGATATTATATACCTCCCACAGAGATCACAGAACTTGAATTTCAACCAAACCGAGATTATAAAAAAGGCCAGGTTATTATAGTCGATGAAAGCCTTAAAGTGGCCGCAGAAGATTTTACAACCGGTCAAAAATACCAGCCTTCTAACTGGAATAATTACGAAAAACACGATTATGCGATTTTTAATCCAACCCATACCTGGGTGGAATATATCAACAGGCTCTTAGGTGCCCTCGCAGGGTTGGCGGTACTATTAATGGCCATCCTCTCAGTAAAAAAGTATAAGAACAGGAAACGCCTCACTATCCTTTCCTGGATATGTGTATTTATGATGGGATTCCAGGCGTGGCTGGGTGCTACGGTGGTTTATTCTGTTCTGGCCCCGGTAAAGATCACTATACATATGGTCATGGCATTGATCATAGTGGCGGTTTTACTTTATTTATTAAAAATATCTCAGGATAAAGGAGAAACCCAATATAAAACAAAGACATTCCAGAACTTACTGGTTATTGCGGTGATCCTTACCCTAATTCAGGTCATCCTGGGAACCCAGGTGAGACAATTTGTGGATGAGCAGGTTCGCAGCCTGGGTTATGATACTAAAGAACTCTGGTTATCCAATCCTGATATCACATTTTATGTACACCGCTCCTTTTCTATTCTGGTTTTATTGATCAACCTGGTTTTATGGTGGAAAAACAGAAAATTAGCTTTACATCTTAATCGTATTAACGTTGTAATCGCCCTAATCCTACTGGAAGTTGCCACAGGCGTAGCCATGTATAATTTCGATTTTCCTTACCTGTCACAGCCGCTTCATTTAGTGATCGCCTCCCTCCTCTTCGGATTCCAGTTTTACCTGTTAATGGAAAGCATTTATGCTACAGAGAAAATTAAAAAATTGTAACTTTGACCTCCAAATTTTTTAGATATGGTTTATAGATTCCGAGTAATTCTCGATGCCGATGAAGATGTTTTCAGAGATATAGAAATACTACAGGAAAGTACCCTGGAAGACCTGCATAATACCATTGTACAATCCTTTGGATTTGATGGTACAGAGATGGCTTCATTTTATATTAGTGATGAAGAATGGAACCAGGGCGAGGAGATCCACCAGTTCGATATGAGCGGTCATGATACCTCCATTAAATTAATGAACGAAACTTCGTTAGATAGTATTCTTTCAGAAAAACAGACCAAACTTATTTATGTTTATGATTTTCTGAAAATGTGGACTTTCTTCGTGGAATTGGCTCAAATTGCCGAGGTTGAGGAAGGACGGGATTATCCAAATCTCATGTATGTACACGGGCAGATCCCGGAAAACGCACCTGAAAAGGAATTTACCGGTGAGGATGAAGGCCTTTTAAACGGAGATTATGATGATGATTTTGATACCGAAGGTTACGATGATTTCGAGTTTGACGAGAACTGGAATTAATTCCTTCTAATAAATATTTTCAAATTTTCTTTCTGAAAAACTTCTTTCAGGATCCACATTTTTCAACTTTATTTAGTCAAAACTTCAAATATAGATGATCAATCTTTTTAATGCCCAAATTGAATCACTTTCCATACATCGTGTGGGGAATAAAAACCGTGGTGAGAATATTTTTATTTCTGCATCTACTTTTCATTTAAATGATGAAATAAAACCCCTTATCAAGGAGTATTTTCTCAAACCATTCCGGGAAAAAGAAGAGACCTATTATCGTTTTCATCATGAGAGCGACATTGAATTTAATGAACTCTATAATTTATCTAACCAGATATTCGATGATCCCTACAATACTCATGAATACTCTAAAAAGATAGCCACCCTGCTTTACGAACAATCTACCCACCCACATATAAAAAGCGGTGAGGTGTATGTTGTATATTTTGAAGGAATGCAACTGGATAATGAGAAGGTTTCTGCCATTGGAATCTTTAAGTCTGAATTGAAACATGATTTTCTTCAGTTCGAACAAAAACAAAGCAACCTGGAAATGATAGTTCAGCAAGGTGTTAATCTTCAGAAACTCGATAAGGGCGCGATCATTTTCAATAAGAATCGTGAAGAAGGATATAAGATCCTGTCTGTAGACTCCAATCGATATGACACCAAGTACTGGCTGGAAAATTTCCTGGGAGTGGATGTGCTGGCAGATGAGAACTATTTCACCAAGAACTACCTGAACTTTGCTAAAAACTTCGCTAAAGACGTGGTATTGCCGGCAGAAGACAAG
>JBFGDP010000081.1:0-9543 GCA_041580575.1 Christiangramia sp. | reverse complement strand
ATATCCTGGCAATAACCCTCCTCTATATTTAAAATTTATCCTCAGTACTTTCAGCAACCAGGAAGTGCAGATCACGAATTCTTCCACAGTGACTTCTTTTATAAAAACCAGTTATGTCTTGTGGTCAGGATTCATAAAGTTGTCTATTGCCTGGACCTCCAGCCCTGGGGTGGCGCCCTCACTCCCGGCTACTAAAGCCCCAACAGCGCAAGCCATATCCAGTGCTCGCTGAGGTTCATCATCCTGCAACAGCCTGGCCAGTAAGGTTCCCAGGAATGAGTCTCCTGCGCCTACCGTATCTTTTACTTTTACCTTATACCCGGAGTTATAGTAAAGCTTTTTTTGATGCAGGAGAACTGCTCCATGCCTCCCCTTGGTCACACAAATTTGCCTGGCATTGGTCTTTACCGCCATAAATAACAAATTCTGCTCCAGGGAATTATATTTAGAACCCATCATTGCTGCGATCTCAAAAAGCTCATCATCATTGAATTTTATGAATTCGGCATGCTGCATTAACTCTTCCAGCAACCCCACCGAATAATGTGGTGGTCGCAGATTAAAATCCAGAACTCGGTATTTTGCCTTGGGAATCAAAGAGAAAAGAGTTTTCCGGCTAACCTCATCACGACACACCAGGCTACCAAAAATAAAAGCATCTGATCGTTGCACCGCTGTTATCATAGCATCGGTTAGCACTATTTTATCCCAGGCCGCAGGATGGGTAATATCATAGGTGGCCGACCCTCCGGAAGAAAGGTTCACTTTCACCATTCCTGTAGGATGCTCTGAATCTCTATCAATATTGTGAATTTGAATATTGTTCGATTTTAAAAACGTAAGTAGCTCCTCACCTCTAAAATCACTACCCACCCTACTTATCATTTCAGTCTCAACTCCCATACTATTGAGCCTGCAGGCAACATTTAGAGGAGCTCCACCTATACGCTCCTTATCAGGGAATACATCGAAAAGGATCTCTCCAAAACAAACTGCTTTTTTCGTCTTCGTCATTACCTATTAGTATTATTACTATTCAGCCTTCTTGGTTTCTATACCAAATTCTTTCCCTTTACTCTGATCTCCAGTTTCTATATCAAAATTTAATTCATAAGCCTCCAGGCTGTTAACCTCAAATTGTTCCAGCCCTGCAAAACTGAATTCTGTCCAGGGATAATTGGGAAAAAAGATCTCGGTCATCACTGTTTTACCATCATCAAAGAATATCTCTATGGAGGTTTTATCTAAAATTAAAATTGCGTTAAGCGAAGAAGACTCAGCAATTCGCGGTGCTGTAGAAACACTGGCACCAAATTTTTCAGAAAAACCGGTTTGTCCCGCATGGGAGCGGTTTACGCTAAATTGTTTTTGAGCGTGATCATAGGATACGATGAATTCATCACCAAAATCATTAGACAGTCTAAAATTATAAGTCATCTCAGACAGGTCCTTTATCGTAAACCTGATCTCTGCTTTTGCCAGGTCCATGTCTTTAGAAGTAATCACGGCTGAATTTCTGCCTATTTTGATATTATTCTTTTTCAGAGACTTACCCCTGTATTTTTTTAATTCATCTACTGGTGCTGAGGTGATTAAATAGCGATCTCCCTCTTTCTGAAGTTTTAATTCTCTGGCAATGGTCATAGCACTTCTCCAGGTTGTAGTTGGTACCTCCTGCCCGTATAGCCAATTGGACATCCAGCCTATAAAAAGGGTTCGTCCATCTTCATCGGGTATATTAGACCAGGTCACGCCGGCATAATTATCTCTGCCGAAATCGATCCAGAATGGATGCTTTTCTTCCAGGTCCTTCATATTTTCAGCCGGTGTAAATTCTTTTCCATCAAAGTCTCCAACGAAGTATTGCGTTCCAGAGCCTCCATTGTACCCTCCGGGATTCAGGCTTTGTATCAATACCCATTTGGTCTCATTGGTACCTTCCACCTGCATAGGGAAAAGGTCTGGACATTCCCATACGCCGTCGTGCGCCCCTGTCTGTTCACCAAATTCTGAAATTTTCTTCCAACTCTTAAGATCCCGGGAACTATAGAACAGGGTTCTATCAACAGTGGCCAGGGCCATAAGCCATTGATCGCGTTTTTCATCCCATATCACTTTGGGATCTCTAAAATCTTTAATGCCAGGATTAGGAATCACAGGATTCCCATCATATTTAGTCCAGGTATAGCCCTTATCCAGGCTGTATGCGAGGGCCTGGGATTGGTAATCTTCTCTATTTTCTTCTTCTCCTTTAGGGTCGTGATAGGTAAATATGGCTACCACAGCGGTATCTCTAGCGGTTCCAAAACCCGAGGTGTTTTTATGATCTACCACGGCACTACCGGAGAAAATATAACCTTTCTCATCTGGATACAGAGCTATTTCCTGTTCCTCCCAGGTGACCATGTCACTACTCGTGGCATGTCCCCAGTGCATTGGCCCCCATACATTGTCTTCAGGGTAATATTGAAAATATAAATGGTAAGTTCCATCCAGGTAGAACATCCCGTTAGGATCATTCATCCAGTTCTTCTCTGGTGTAAAGTGAAAATTAGGTCTGAAGTCTTCATTCTTTTGCACAGCGATTTCGTCTTTCTCATCTGTTTCTTTTGCATTCTCGCGACAGGAGACCAGGCCGAGAATCAAGAAGCAACCGTATAACACCGTAGTAATAATTTTATTGATCTTCATATTTCTAAACATTTTTATTGAAAGATAGTTCAGCACTTAGCTGTTCCAGGGATTTACCTTTGGTTTCAGGCATCATGAAAATTACGAATAACAGCTGTAAAATCATCATGAAAGCGAAAAAAGCAAAAACATAACCAGGCCCGATATTGGTAAACAAAAAAGGTATGGTAGAAGGAATGATCGCCGCGAGAACCCAATGGGTAGATGAACCAAACGCCTGTCCCGATGCCCTCAATCTGTTCGGAAATATTTCTGAAATAAAAACCCAGATCACAGCCCCCTGACCAATGGCGTGAGAGGCGATGAACAGAAAGAGAAAGATGGGTACAGACATTCCACCCCAATTCAGAAAAAAGGCTGCCGCTACTAAAGAAAGTGAAACAATATAGCCGATAGATCCCATGAATAATAATTGCCTTCGTCCCAGTTTATCGATTAGAAATACACCTAAAAGTGTGAATATCAGGTTCACTACTCCTATTCCTATACTGCTTAAAAGAGCTGTACTTGCACCTAAACCTGCAGTTTCAAATATCCTGGGGGCATAATAAAGAAAAGCATTGATACCAGACAATTGATTAAAAAATGCTATGAGAAATGCCAGGATTAGCGGAAAACGATATTTTTTAAGAAAAATATTCTCCCCGCTGATTTCCTTTTCATTTAGGTCTTTAATTTCCTGGACCTTGGCCTTCACATCGATGCCTGGATTGATCATAGCCAGTACTTTTTCAGCTTCTTCCAGGCGACCTTTAGAGACAAGCCACCTGGGACTTCGAGGTATAAACAATACAAAGATCACATAGATAAACGCCGGCACAGCCTCTACACCCACCATCCAGCGCCACGGTTCGGCACCGGTATTTCGGAGCAAATAATTAGAAAGAAATGCAATTAGAATCCCCAATACAATATTAAATTGATATAAGGACACCAGTTTTCCACGCTGGTCTGCCGGTGCAATTTCAGAAACGAAGGCAGGCGCAGCGATAGTTGAGGCTCCTACTCCCAGTCCGCCAAGAAATCGAAAAATGGCAAAGGTCACGGGATCATCCACTAGAGCTGAACCAAGGGCAGAAACAAAATAAAGAACCCCAATGATCAACAAAGTATTTTTTCTTCCTATACGATTGGTAGGAATTCCCCCGAAAATAGCACCAACCACCGTCCCCCATAGGGCCATGGCCATGACCACTGAGCCATGAAAGGCATCTGATGTATTCCAGAGTGCCTGTAGCTGTTTATCAGCTCCGGAAATCACTACAGTATCAAACCCAAATAAAAAGCCGGCCAAAGCCGCACTTATAGACCAGAGAAGAATCTTATTCATAATAGTTAATTAGTTCAACAGAAAAAAGCACGATCCTACAGGTTATTTCTTGAAGTTTCCAGTGCTGATTAATATAAAAATGAGATATTTTTGAATAATTCCCTGTAAATTATGGATAATTAAGCGTTTAACCCAATTTTTAAAATGCTTCTTAGCATAAGACACCTATTAAGAACCAAAAATTAAAATATTTTCATAATGCGACGGGAAATTTCTTAGGCGGCCTCATGGACAATGCTATCCTGTTGCAAAATGAAACCCGATAATAAGCTAAATCCCTCTTAAAAAAAGTTAAGAATAAGCAGGTAAACTCTTAGCCTCAATTTTAATTAGTATCTTCATTACCAACCTTTAAGCCAATAACTTAGATCGACTATTTCACTGTTTTAAGGCGGTAATTCGCGGCATTGCTAATGGATAAGATTGGATGAAAAGGTTATTTTATATTCTGGCATTGCTGCTTTCTGCGAATATATATTCTCAATCGTGGCTAACCCGCGAGGACACCTACTGGTTCGCGGGCCTGGGAGTGGATCTGCGTAATGCAACCTTTGGAGGCACCGTGAATGATGCTTCTTACGATGGTACCTTCAGCGTGGGATATCGCAATGTAAACTTTAGCATCCTGGCGTATTACGAAACCTTTAAAGCAATAGAATATGAGTCTATGGGGATAAACCCTGGATTCGTTTTAAAACCAGCTAAAAAATTTACCCCGGCGGCAGATATTTCTCTATCATTTATCAGGCGTCCCTGGAAAGTATATCCCTCCCTTGCCCTTAATGCCCGCGCAGAGTATCATTTTGACCGGTTCTTTATATACCTCAGGGGTGAGAACCGCTGGCGTACAGATTATGATTTCTACCAGATATCAGTATACGGCGGAATAAGCATTAAGTTTGGTTTTGAATAACCCAAAATTTCCATTATTTCGGCAGTGGGTTTGTATTATTTTTAACTACAACTTATCAATTTTTCAATAATTTTGATGCTTCGCCAATAGTATTAAAATGGAAATATTTTTACAACCCGATACCTGGGTGGCTTTGCTTACACTCACATTTCTCGAAATTGTTCTGGGAATAGATAATATTATTTTTATTTCCCTGGTGGCGGGAAGGGTTCCAGAAGAAAGTCAAAAGAAAGCTCGTTTGGGTGGTCTTACTATCGCCTTGGTAATGAGAATACTTCTACTGCTTAGTATTGCCTGGATCATTGGGCTCACTAAACCTGTTCTCTCTGTAGCTGATTTCGAATTAAGCTGGAGAGATATTATTCTTATAGCCGGAGGTATTTTTCTCCTGGTTAAAAGTACCCTCGAAATTCATCATAAAGTTGAAGGTCAGGATCAGGACTCAGAAACGGGCAAAAAGTCTAAATCCATGAGTTTTAGCTCGGCTATAATACAAATCGTTCTGCTGGACCTGGTATTCTCTTTTGACTCTATACTTACCGCGGTAGGACTTACAGACGAGATCATACTTATGGTGATCGCCGTGGTCATCGCAATAATTGTCATGATGATCTTTGCGAAACCGGTAGGAGAATTTGTAAACAAGCATCCTACAATTCAGATCCTGGCGCTCTCATTTTTAATATTGATTGGAGTTATGCTTATTGTGGAAGGTGCTCACTACCACGTTCCTAAAGGATATATTTATTTCGCAGTATTCTTTTCTTTAGCTATTGAAATGCTAAATATGCGCTATAGAAAAAAGAATGTTTAACAATCAAAAAAAGCCTCTAATAGAGGCTTTTTTGAAGATATAAATCAGCTAAGAATCTCATAATGTATGGGCTTAAAACTGCCACCGTTGCTATCCTCGGCTGAGCAGGCGGTGAGTCCTACAATAAGGTCCATTTCTGCTTCGAAGAGTACATAATCGCCTGCCTTACTAAGTGGCGGATCTACACTCAACCTGCCTTTTTCATCGAATTGTACATTCATAAAAATATTGAAAGCGGTAGGTATATCATCGGGTTCTATATCATACTGTGCAAGATTAGTATATAGATTCTCGAAACAACTGGGATGATAATCATCGTTCTTATACATGATCTTAAAGGTTTCGGGGCTGCATGGCGCCAGTAAAAAATCATTTCTGCCATTTGTATCCTCAAGTATCATCATCATTTTGTTGCTCCGGTTACTCCACAAATGATCACCTTTGGTAATAAGTATGCTTTCCTCGAAATCCAGTGTTTTACCACTGGAAATCTTTTCCCGGGTATCTTCTGCATTGAACAGGACCATATCGCTCACCTGTTCTCCTATGGGATCTATAACCTTTAATTTCTCTCCTTTTTTTAATTTAAAGGCAGCGCCGGTCTGCTTTTCTATAACATTCATACTTCTTTATCCTTTTTATGATTGTTCTCTTTTCTTATTTCTTTTGCAAGTTTCCTGTGCATGCAATCATCAGATTCATCTAATTTCCTGGTAACCATCTCCACGTCCTGAATGGGATAAGATTGATGTAATTTTGCCACACCCTCAACTTTATAAGGTTCCAGCCAGAATCCGGTAATTAAGGGTATATGATCTTGAAGCATTTTTTGCGGAAGTTCCTCATAATATAATGGCCGCTCCTGATTTTCTTCAAAACGGTAAACCAGTTTTCGCAGGGAACTAATTAATTCTTCCCTTGATTGCAACTTGACCCTGGCATTCACATGCACAGCAGTATAATCCCAGGTACTGATGTCTTTCTCCCGGTACCAGGATGATGAGATATAACTATGCGGGCCATGGAAAATGATCAGGGCTTCTTCCCCGTCCTTTAAAAGTCCTGCCTGTTCATTGTGATTTGCTACATGAGAAAATAATGTCCAGCAGTTCTCATCCCCTTCCGGCAAAACCGGGATATGCGTCCCTAATAATCTGTCGCCGTTCATAATAAAAGTCGCAAATGGATTTTCCTGAATAAAAGAAAAGACGAATTTTTTATCGTCTTTTTTATATTTTTCTGGTCTGTACATTGATCTTAATTAGAGTTATGAAAAGGGCATTTCCACTCTTTTCCAACTTTTCTACCGCTATATTGTTTTGCCTCACTGCTGTTTCCAAAATCTTCCAGCATCGGGTTGATATCCCCTTGCAGCTCTCTGTCTCTATCTCTTATCCTGTCGCGTACAGTTTCATAGCTTCCCATTTCACGTAATTTTTCAAATTGCCAGTGCAAATTAAAAGCTATTGCCGTGTAAGGGCTTTGGCGCGCGATCCTTGAGGCCCCAGGATGCATTCCCACTATATAAAAGGCCCTACCTGAGAGGCTAAAGCTAAAATGTTCACTCTCAGGATCATCACTCACTTCCTTATCCCATTCACTGTTATCAACGCGGTGTAAGTTTTGTAATTGTTTCCACAACAACTTTTCGAATTCAATTTCCGAATATTTAGGCGAATCGGGAAATACAGCGAGGAAAGTTTTAAAATCATTAGACTCGAAATCATAAGAATTTATATATGATTCCAGGTCATCCATGATCCTTGCTGCCGTGGCACGACTACCAAACTCAGGATAGGAATGCAACTCCACCTGGTCCATACTAAATACTGTTTTAGCCATTATACAGGGATGATCCTGCTTAATAATAAAGTCTTCGAATTCCTTGCGGAGTTTTAGCTTTTTCCTGAAGCCTTCTCCCAGTTCTTTTTTTGGAACTTTATATTTTATTTCCATAATATGCTTATTTTGAGTAATTTATATTTCTGAAACCAGCTTTGATCAAATGGAACTGTTAAAGGTTATAATTGCCGGAATCCTGGGCACCATCCTAATGACCACTTTTAGCTATTTTTTTTCCTGGTTAAGATCCAGACAGTTCAGGGAACCAAAATTGCTAAATATGATCCTTAGAAGGTCGACCACAGATGGCATCAACCCCTCCAATAATTCGGTAATTGGATGGATCGTCCATTTCTCTATAGGTATAATCCTTATGACCTTATTCTACATGTTTCATCTTATCTTCAGCTATAGAATTTCATTATTATCCATATTCTTTTACGGCCTTCTTGCAGGAAGCCTATCTATATTAAGTTGGTATCTTATGTTTAGTTTATCTCCAAATCCTAAAAAAGTTCCTCTTAAAGAATTTTTCCTGCAATTGCTTGTTGCACACATTCTATTTGCCCTGGGCGCAGTCATATTTATGATATAACACCAGGCACTATTACTGCTCTACATCTTTCATTAGCCAGTCTTCCAATTGTTCATTTTCATCGTCTGTATGCATTACAGATAAATCACCGGTCGCTTCAAAGATCACAGCCCTAACTTCCGTCAGCCTAATTACGTTCGCTTCTCGTAATTTGGAGCGCAGATCACCTTCAGTAACCCGGGCTTTTTTTAAATTATCGTAAAGGATCTTTTGTCCATCCATTAATAATAACGGGTTATTATCCACCATTTTCTTTACTGGCTTAAACCGCCTTAACATGGCAACCGTGATTTGTAGTATATATACCGCCGCCATACCTATGATCCCATCCCAAAGACTTACACTCTTGGATAGCACTGTGGTCGCTATCATCGAACCTATGGCAACGGTCATCGCAAAATCGAAACTCGACATTTTAGAGAAACTGCGTTTCCCGGCCAATCTTGTAAAAACTATTACGGCTACATAAATTCCTATTGCCGAAAGACAAATGGCAAGTAGATCTACCTCTTTAAACTGAAACCATTTCTCCATGATCAATAGAATTTAATTTTTAAGACTCTCGCGTTATTGTGGCAATTTTCCAAACTAAATTGCTGTATCATAACTTTTTGGTTGGTTAGAGAACTAAATTAAGCAGGGACTTTTCTAACTAAATGTTAAGCAGTCATAAAGCTTTGTCAATATTAAGATTGCAGGCTTGATCCCGTTAAAATATTCATCAAATGAATTAATTGAATAAATTTGGGTATGAATTATTTTATGAAAATTGGTCACCGTGGTGCCAAAGGCCATATAGCCGAAAATACCCTGGAAAGTATTCAGAAGGCATTAGAAATTGGGGTAGATGCCATAGAAATAGATGTTCATAAATGTGCAAGCGGGGAACTCTGGGTTATCCACGATTTCACATTAGACCGTACCACCAATGGCAGTGGCGAAATTGCTAAGCGACCTGCTTCAGTGATTAGGGATCTGAAGGTAGAAGGTCATTATAAGATTCCACTGCTTACCGAAGTACTCGACCTCGTCGAAGGTAAGTGCCTGCTTAATATTGAACTGAAGGGTTTAAATACTGCCGCTCCAGTAAGTACCATTATCAGGAAAAAGATTGCTGAAGGGAATTGGCGATATGAAGATTTTATTGTCTCCAGTTTTCAGAAGAATGAATTATTTGAGTTAAGAAAAATGGATAAGGACGTTCCCATCGCTGTTTTAAGCAAGGCCAGCGTTCCCGAGGCCATCGAGCTAGGCAGGAAGCTTAAGGCAGTGGCGATACATCCTTCCCTGGGAATTATTACCCGGGATAATACTAAAATGAGCCAGGAAGCCGGATTCAAAGTAAACGTATGGACGGT
>JBFGDP010000080.1:0-9554 GCA_041580575.1 Christiangramia sp. | reverse complement strand
TTATTTTCATTTTTCAGAACACTTTCTGTTTTTGAACTTACCAGGCCTTCTTCATTAAGAAGATAGGTGTCCAGTTCCATTTTTTTATCAAATTCCAGGAAATAGTCTTCGATCTTCTCATTTTCAAAATGTAGGATATTAAATGCCGGATGTCCTCCTAATGAGAAAAATATAGGTTTTTCATCGAGATTGATAATATGATAATTCACTTCCAGTGACTTTCCGATCAGGGTAAAAGCGATCCTGAAATCAAATTTGAAAGGATACATCTCCAGTGTCTCTTCAGAATATAAATATTCAAACACAAGTTGATGCTCTGACTTCTCCTTGTACCTGATATTCGAATTATTTCTAATAAAACCGTGCTTAGGTATTTCATATTCCTTATTGTCAAAAAAATATTTCCCGTCCTTAAGCACTCCTATAACGGGGAATAGGTTGGGAGCATGACTCCCCCAGATATCGGGGTCGGCCTGCCAGATATATTCCTTCTTGTTCTCTTTGTTCCAGATACTGCAAAGTTCAGCGCCGGTTTCCTTGACCACGATCTTAAGGAAATCATTTTCGATACTATGTTCTTTCAATGCTTCTTATTTTTTTATTAAAGTTACTAAACCCGTGTTAGTCAATAAAACCGAATATCCGGGGGTTTGTTTATTTTAGGTATTTTTAGAGGAAAATTGTTCCGATGAAAAAAATATTAGCCTTCGCCGGCTCCAACAGCAGTGCCTCTATTAATCAGCAATTATTGAATTATGTGACGGGTCGCATTGCAGGTCACAAGATCAAATCTATAGAGCTAACCCACTATCCTTTACCAATTTTTAGTGAGGATATTGAAAAGAACGAGGGATATCCGGTTAACGCCACGATCATTAAAAACCTGATCCTGGAAAATGAAGCGCTCATTATTGCTGTAAATGAGCACAATGGAGGTCCGTCAGCATTTTTTAAAAATATCATAGACTGGTTGTCCCGGGTAGACCGGAATTTTCTGGAGGACAAAAAGATCCTTTTGATAAGTACCTCACCGGGCAAGCGGGGGGCGCAATCTTCACTGGAGTACACCAAAAATATCTTCGGAAGGTTTGGCGGTGAGGTGGTGGAAAGTTTTAGTTTCCCCTCTTTTAAGGATAATTTTAAGGATGGGAAGGTGATAAACGAAGTCCTGGATATGGGAATTGAGGATGTGCTTACTACCTTTGCCCACCAAATTGAAAGTTAAGTGCGCACGAGCAGAGTTTTTTCCGTTGAAGATCCACAAAAATTAAAAAAACAGATCTTATTATGGAGCAGGCAGTTTCATGAAATTGCGTGGCTGGATAGTAATGAATATGAATCGGGATCTGGCGAATACGAGGCGATCCTGGCCGTAGAAGCATTTACAGCTATAAAAACCGATCATGAAAATGCTTTCGATAAACTGAAGGAGTACCAGGAAACCACTGCCGACTGGATTTTTGGTTATTTAAGCTATGATCTTAAAAATGATGTGGAACATCTAAAATCTTCAAATTTCGATGGACTGCATTTTCCAGACCTGTATTTTTTTCAGCCTCAAAAATTGATCTTATTAAAAGATGATCAGGTGGAATTTCGATACCTAAAAATGGTCGATGATGAAATTGAAGCTGATTTTAATGAGATCATAAACCTGGATTTGGATTATCATTCCGGTCATATTCCGGTAAAAGTCTCGGCAAGGATCTCTAGGGAGGCTTATTTAAAGAAAATATCCCTGCTTTTAGAACACATTCACCGTGGAGATATTTATGAAGCTAATTTTTGCCAGGAGTTTTATGCTGAAGATGTAGATCTTGATCCTTTTAGTATTTATCAATCACTTAATAAAATATCCACACCTCCCTTTGCGGCATATCTCAAACTGGAAAATTTTAATCTTATTTCAGCTTCGCCAGAACGATATCTAAAGAAAAAAGGGAATAAAATTCTAACCCAGCCTATTAAAGGAACTGCTAAAAGGTCATCCAACGCAGAGGAAGATAAACGTATTGCCGCTGCACTGGCTAGTGATCCCAAAGAGCAGTCTGAAAATGTGATGATCGTGGACCTGGTTAGAAATGACCTTTCCCGAATCGCTAAAAAAGGAAGTGTTCAGGTAGAGGAGCTTTGCAGGGTATATACCTTTAAACAGGTACATCAAATGATCTCCAGCGTTACTGCAGAACTGGCAGAAAATATTCCGCCGGTAGAGGTTTTAAGATCCAGCTTTCCCATGGGAAGTATGACCGGGGCTCCCAAGATATCTGCAATGAAGATCATCGAAAAACTGGAAGAATCCAGGCGTGGATTATATAGCGGAGCGGTAGGATATTTCAGTCCGGAGGGTGATTTTGATTTTAATGTGGTGATAAGAAGTATACTATATAATGCTGAAAATAAATATCTTTCATTTTCAGTGGGAGGAGCTATCACCGCAAAATCTGATCCTGAAAAGGAATATGAAGAATGCTTACTTAAAGCGAAAGCAATGCGGGAGGTGCTTACCAACTTATGAAGGCTCAAGTCGGGATAATAGTATGCTTTGAGACAGCAAAGTGCTAATAGTTCCTGGGAATTTGAAGGTAGCCTTTTTGTATCTTTGAGAAACTATGGAAAAAACTTTCAAGAATCTTGTAAAAACAGACTATCCATATCTATGCGGAAGCAGGTTGTTGGTGGCTGTGAGTGGTGGGGCAGATAGTGTGGTCCTTGCTCATTTATGTCATGCAGCCAAACTTGATTTTGCGATAGCCCACTGCAACTTTAATTTAAGGGGAGAGGAAAGCGATGGTGATGAAAAGTTCGTAGTAGACCTGGCAGATCACCTGGAGGTGGAAGTATATACAGAAAGTTTTGACACTCTGCATTATGCAGAAAAAATGGGCATCTCTGTACAAATGGCGGCTAGAGATCTTAGATATGATTGGTTTGCTGATCTACGTAATTCTGCCCAGTTTGATTATACCCTTACTGCACATCATGCCAACGATAACCTGGAAACCTTTTTGATCAACCTCATTCGCGGTACAGGACCCGAAGGATTAACCGGTATTAAAAAGGAGAGAAATACCGTAATAAGACCGTTGCTTCAATTTAAAAGGTCAGAAATTGAAGCCTACGCCCGTAAGAAGCATTATAAGTGGAGGGAAGACAGTAGCAATTCTTCAGATAAGTACATAAGAAACAGGATTAGGCATCAAATTGTTCCGGTTATGGAAGAGATCAACCCTCAGTTTCTTGACAGTTTTGCCAGAACACAGGAACATTTGCAGGAAAGTCTGGACCTGGTTGAAGATTATATTAGCCTGCTGTATCCAAAAATTGTGAAAAAAGCGACTTATGGTTATTCGCTGAACATTGAATTCCTAAAAAAGGTTCCTAACCAGAAACAAGTTCTGTATCAATTATTAAAGACATTTGGGTTCACAGAATGGAATGATGTTTATAACCTACTGGAAGCTCAAACCGGCAAGATGGTTTTGTCTGAAAGCCATAGGCTGATAAAAGATCGTGATACGCTTTTACTAACCGAACACTTCGAGAACTCTGCAGGTAAGGAATATGTTCTGGATCGCCGTGAAGATATTGTGATGATCCCCGAATTGGGAACTCTTCATTTCGATGAAACAGACAAACTGGGCAAGACATCTCAAAACTGTATTTATGTTCCCGAGCGTAAACTTAAATTTCCCCTGGTAATTCGAAAGTGGCAGAAGGGGGATTTCTTTTATCCATTTGGTATGAAAGGGAAGAAGAAACTAAGTGACTTTTTTAAGGACGAGAAGTTTTCGTTACCTGAAAAAGAACATACCTGGATTTTATGCTCAGGAGAAGATATCGTCTGGATCATCAACCACCGGGCAGATAACCGGTTCGCTGTAGAAAAAACAGATTCCAGGATACTGAAGATCTGTATCAGGTAAATTCCTATTCTATTTGATAATTAAGGGATTTTCACCGTTAAACCTTAAAATGATTTTCTTTTCGGTTTAAATGGCTAATTTCTATCTTTAGGCACTTCAAAAAAATCCTACAGATGAAAATCTTTAAATGCTCCCTGTTTACAATACTCTTACTATTTGTGTTTAATCCCGTAATGGCTCAATCCACATCTAATTACGATGTTAAAGCTAATTACGATAAGATGGAGGTGGATATCCCTATGCGAGATGGAATTAAGCTACATACAACCATTTACTCTCCTAAGGACAGGTCTCAGAAATATCCTATTCTCATGCAAAGAACTCCTTATAGCAGCAGGCCGTATGGGGAGGATCAATTTCGTTCTAAGATTGGGCCCAATGAGTTCCTTATGAAACAGGGAAATATTATTGTGTATCAGGATGTACGTGGAAGATGGATGAGCGAAGGGAAATATGACAACATGCGAGCCTATATCCCTAATAAAAAAGGAAAACAGGTAGATGAAGCCAGTGATACTTATGATACCATTGAGTGGCTGGTTAATAACGTAGAAAATAACAATGGCAGGGTGGGTACCTGGGGGATCTCTTATCCAGGATTTTACGCGACCTACTCGCTATTGAGTGGACACCCGGCTTTAAAGGCGGCATCGCCACAGGCAAGTATAGGAGATTTCTTTTTTGATGATTTTCATCATAACGGAGCATACCTGCTAAGTTACTGGAGAGCGACCGCTGTCTTTGGTTATCAAAAAGATAAGCCAACAGATACCGCCTGGTATGAATTTCCGAAATTAAATACCGAAGACCAATACCAGTTCTTTATGGATGCAGGTCCTTTAAGTAACCTGGACCAGTATTACAGCGAGGATAATGAGTTCTGGCAGCAATTAAAGGAGCATCCTAATTATGATGATTTCTGGCAAAAGCGTGGCATTGTGCAGCACATGAAGAATATAAAACCGGCGGTTATGATCGTAGGTGGATTATTTGATGCTGAAGATCTGTATGGTCCTTTTGCCATTTATAAAAGTATAGAGGAAAATAGTGACAACTACAACAGTATCGTTTTTGGACCCTGGAGCCATGGAGACTGGGCCAGGGAAACCGGAAGGCAGGGCGTAGGTAATGTATATTTCGGGGATAGTATTTCCACCCACTTCCAAAGGGATTATGAGACAGAATTCTTTAATCATTTCCTGAAGAAAAAAACCAAAGACCAGTTAAGGCTCGCCGAAGCGCACATTTATGATACCGGTTTAAGAATATGGAATGATTATACAGAATGGCCTCCGAAAAACACAACTCCTAAAACCTGGTATTTGGGAGAAGGACAGAAATTTACAGAAAACCCCACAGATCATAGAGTGGAATTTATTAGCGATCCTGCGAAACCGGTACCATATAATGACGAGATCAAAATGGTCTTTACACCTCGCGAATATATGACCGGGGACCAGCGTTTCGCTGCCAGAAGACCTGATGTTTTAGTTTTTGAAACAGAAGTCCTTCAGGAAGATATGAAAATTGCCGGTCCTATAGAAGCCATGCTGAAAGTGGCGACCACAGGATCCTCGGCAGACTGGATAGTAAAATTAATTGATGTATTTCCTCCGGATGCCGAGAATTATAAAGAAACCATGCCTCACCTTAAGATGAGCAATTACCATATGATGGTTCGCAGTGAAGTGATGCGTGGCAGGTTTAGAGATGGATTTATCGAACCAAAACCTTTTGAGCCAAATGAAAAAACCGAAGTAAATATTAAATTACAGGGAATTAATCACACCTTTAAAAAAGGACATAAACTACAGGTGCAAATCCAAAGTACCTGGTTCCCGTTGATCGATAGAAATCCACAAACCTATGTGGACAATATTTTTGAAGCGGAAGAAGAAGATTTTCAGAAGCAGACCCATTCAGTATTTGGAGATTCAGCCATCAAATTTTCAGTTGTGAAATAGAGATCAAGGATCCCATATCTTGGTAGAACTTAAGATTAACAGGTGATTAACTGGTGGGTCTTATTAAAATCTGGTTATAATTAAATTAAAATGATTAAAAAGAAGAATATACTATACATCCTTTTAGGAGTTCTTTGCTTCTCCTGTGCCAATGATCCAAAGAATGAGGATTATACTTCAGAAGAAATCAGTAGAGCTTCTGCAGAGCTCAATGAGTACTTCGAAAAGGAATACCAGAAAGATATCGAAGACTCTCCAGAATTGCAGACCAGAAGGGGTTTAAAGACAGCTTATGATAAATGGGATGATTATTCCAATCTTAAGTATGCCAAAGACCTGGAAGAGGCTAAAAAGCGATTGGAATATTTGGAAAAGGTAGATGTCGAGGCTCTGGATGCAGATACAAAATTGAGCTATCAATTATTCAGGAGGCAGGTGCAAAATGAGATTGAAGATTATGATTTCAGGTTTTATTCCTATCCTATTGAACAAATGCATGGCTTGCATACAGAATTGCCTGCTTTTCTCATCAATATGCATCGTATAGATTCCATAGCCGATGCCCGTGCCTATATATCACGAATTATTGCCCTGGAAAAAGTGATGACAGATGTTATTGAGCAGTTAAAACTTAGGGAGCAAAATGGAATAGTACCGCCAAAATTTGTTTTTGATCGAACCCTGGATGCTTCCAGAAACCTGATCAAGGGCAAACCGTTTACCCGGTCTAATGAATCGAGTACTTTAATGGCAGATTTCAGTGAAAAGATAGAAAAACTGCAGATCTCAAAGTCAGAAAAGATTGCCTTAAAGAACGAAGCCGAGAAAGCCCTGGTAGAGCATCTCAAACCGGCTTATGAAGGGCTTATCGATTTTCTTGAAAATCAGCAGAAACGTGCAACCGAAGAGGCCGGGGTATGGAAATTTCCCAAGGGAGATGAGTTCTATAGCATCGCTTTGAAAAGAGTTACCACCACAAATTTAACAGCAGAGGAAATCCATGAGATAGGGTTGAGCGAAGTTGCCAGGATCCATGGGGAGATGGAGAAGATCATGGCAGAAGTTGGTTTTGAAGGTAGCCTGGAAGATTTCTTTGAATTCATGAAAAAGGACCGGCAGTTCTATTACGAGGATACCGCAGAAGGTAGAGAAACTTACCTTAAGAAGGCGAAAAGCATCATCAATAATATGGAAGATATGCTTCCGCAACTTTTTAATACTATGCCCGAAGCAGATATCGTGGTGAAAGCTGTGGAACCCTTCCGCGAAAAAACTGCCGGAAAAGCTTTTTACCAGCAACCTGCTATAGATGGATCAAGGCCCGGTATTTATTATGCGAATTTATATGATATGGCAGCCATGCCAAAATATGAAATGGAGGCACTGGCCTATCATGAAGGTATTCCGGGGCATCACATGCAACTGGCTATAGCTCAGGAGTTGGATAGTATTCCCGAGTTCAGGAAGTTTAGTCTCATTACTGCCTATGTGGAGGGCTGGGGATTATACAGTGAATATATACCGAAAGAGATAGGATTCTATAAAGATCCTTACTCAGACTTTGGAAGGCTGGCTATGGAATTGTGGCGATCCTGCAGATTGGTTGTGGACACAGGTATTCATGCCAAAAAATGGACAAGAGAAGAAGGCATCGATTATTATAAACAGAATACACCGGCGGCAGAAAGTGCCTGTATCAAAATGGTAGAAAGGCATATTGTGATGCCGGGCCAGGCCACTGCCTACAAAATAGGAATGAATAAGATCCTGGAACTCAGGGAAAATGCGAAATCACGCCTGGGAGAAAAATTTGATATCAGGCAGTTTCACGATGTGGTTCTTACAGATGGTGCTTTGCCGCTTACTATTTTAGAATCCAGGGTTGATTCCTGGATTAAATCAAAAAACAGATAGACTTGAGCGCAATTCAGAAATCTGATATCAAAATCGTTGACCTGGTGAATTCAGGAAACAGCCGGTTACAGATATTAAACTACGGGGCGAGCATTTTTAGTTTTAAAACCCGTAATAAGGAAGGTAAACTTATAGATATCATCGTAGGCCCGCAGAATGCTGAGGATTATTTAAGTGAAGAATATAGGGAGGAGAATAAATGTTTTGGTGCTACCATTGGTAGATTTGCCGGTAGGATCGCTAAGGGTAAGTTCCGCATAGCAGAGGAGGAATATGAATTAGACCACGTGGTTGATGAAACACATTTGCATGGCGGTAAATATGGTTTTCAGTATAAAATCTGGACCATAGAAAAGATAGATGAAGGTAAAAATCCTTCGGTTACTCTGTCCTGCACCAGTGAACACCTGGAAGAAGGCTATCCCGGACAACTTTTAGTGAGGGCTACCTTTACACTTACTGAGGAAAACGAAATTAAGATAAGTTATACCGCCAAAACAGATAGGGCTACTATAGTGAATCTAACCAACCACTCTTATTTCAATTTGAATGGCTCAGGTAGTGTAAGCGATCATTTTATGCAGATCCATGCCTCTAAAATTCTCGAACTCGATGAAAATAATCTGCCAACGGGTAATCTCACTAAATTGAAGGAACATTCTAAAGATTATAGTGAAAACAAGTTGCTAGGTAACCGCGAGCTGGATGACGTTTTTATTCTGGATGATAAGGAAGATGAGGTACAGGCGCAATTGTTCTCCCCGTTAAGCGGAATTAAAATGAAAGTCTCCAGCAATCAGCCGGTTTTGGTGGTATATTCGCCAGAAAGCTTACCAGAAACCTGGACATATTTAAGTAATATTGATAAAAAATATCCTGCTGTGGCCCTGGAAGCTCAGAATTATCCCGATGCTCCGAACTTTCGGAATTTTCCATCAAGTTTGCTAAAGCCCGGGGAGATCTATGAAAACAATATCACTTTTGCTTTTTCTGTGAAATAATAATTCTATATTTAACCGAAAATTTTAAGAAAAAATTATGATTGGAATTCTATCTTTCGTGGGTTTTACGGCCCTCGTAGCTATCATCGCCTATGTTGCAACCAGAAAAACCGATGAGAATACCAGCGATGGTTATTTTTTGGGTGGTAGAAGTCTAACTGCCGGTGTAATTGCCGGGTCTTTGTTATTAACCAACCTTTCTACCGAACAGATAGTTGGACTTAACGGGAGTTCTTATGCCAATGGATTATCTGTGATGGCCTGGGAGACTTTGGCGGCGATTGCAATTGTGGTGACCGCAATTTTTCTTTTGCCCAGATATCTAAAAGGAGGGCTTACTACAGTACCTCAATTTCTTGCCGAGCGTTATGATGTAACCACTAAGACTTTAACATCAGCCTTGTTCCTAACCGGGTACGTAGTAGTCTTATTGCCAATTATTCTGTATTCGGGTTCTGTCGCTATCAGCGGAATGTTTGACGTGCCTACCTTGTTAAATGTATCAGATGATGCGGCCATAAAGATCTGTGTTTGGGGAATTGGTATTGTAGGTTCTATCTATGCCGTTTTTGGAGGTTTAAAAGCGGTAGCAGTTTCAGATAGTATTAATGCAATTGGCCTTCTGGTAGGGGGTGTTCTCGTACCTATCTTTGGATTGATCATCATAGGCGACGGGAATTTCTTTGAAGGTATTACCACGTTGATGGAATCAAACCCTGAAAAATTTCAATCTATGGGAGCAGAAACCA